>CAZYDC010000262.1:0-7385 GCA_964646065.1 uncultured Planctomycetaceae bacterium
GCATCCGGGCGAGGCGCTCCACGGCGACCTGGGCCGGGTGTCGCGCGGCGACGTGGTGCTGGCCCTGTCGCACAGCGGAACCACCGACGAAATTCTCCGCCTGCTGGACCACATCAAGGGCCGCGGCGCCAGCCTGATCGCCATCACGAGCCTGGCCGATTCCCCGCTGGCCCGCTACGCCGACATCGCCATCTGCTACGGCAGCGTCGAGGAGGCCTGTCCGCTGGGCCTCGCGCCGACGGTGTCCACCTCCTGCATGTTGGCCCTGGGCGACGCCCTGGCCATGACCGTGATGCAGATGCGGCAGTTCCAACCGGAGCAGTTCGCGGAGTTTCATCCGGCCGGGGCGCTGGGGCGCTCGCTGCTGAAGGTTGAAGAGGCGATGATCTTCCGCAAGGACGAGCGGTTGCACGTCGTCAGCGACAGCCTGACGCTGGACGAAGCGCTCCAGGAGGGCGAGAAGGCCTCCCGGCGCGTCGGCGCCATGCTGTTGGTGGACGGCGATGGGAAGCTCAGCGGAATCCTCACCGACGCGGATTTGCGGCGGGCGCTGATCAAAAATCACGGTCAGGACATCCTCCGCCGGCCGGTCGGGGATTTTATGATTCGCAATCCCAAGCACATCCACCTGGGCGAGCTGGCCAGCGAGGCCCAGGCCATTATGAACCGCCATCGCATCGACGAACTGCCCGTGCTGGACGACCAGAGCCGCCCGGTGGGCATCATCGACGTGCAGGATCTGCTGGGGATTAAGAGCGTGAGCGACAACGGCCAGTAGGCGTAGCATGGGCATCTTGCCCATGAGTATCACGGGCGTCCCGCCCGTGTCTTTGCTGTTGTCGTTGTTGTGCCAAAAGTGGATAAGGAAGAAGCAAGAGACCACGGGCAAGATGCCCGTGAGACTCATGGGCGAGACGCCCATGCTACGATGAATAGCCAGTAACCCCGTATGACAGCAAGAATAGACTACAAGAAGATCGAACTGCTCGTGCTGGACGTCGACGGCGTGTTGACGGACGGCAAGATTATCCTTTCGCCCACCGGGCAGGAGACCAAGGAGTTTCACGCCCGGGACGGCTCGGGGATGAGGTACTGGCAGCGGTTGGGAGGCAAGATCGCCATTATCAGCGGTCGCGGTTCCAAGGCGATTGCGAAGCGGGCCAAGGAACTGGGCGTCGACGTGGTGCGGGTCAACGCCAAGGACAAGCTGCCGGTCTACGCGGAGATCCTGGCCGAGATGAACGTGCCGGCCGACCGCGCCGCCGTGATCGGCGACGACCTGCCCGACCTGCCGTTGTTGCGGAATTGCGGTTTCCCGGTGGCCGTGGCCGACGCGGTGTCGGAGGTCAAGAAGGCGGCCCGGTACGTGACCCAGACCCCCGGAGGGTGCGGGGCCGTGCGGGAAACCATCGAACGAATTCTCAAGGGCGCGGGGCGATGGAACCAAGTGCTCCAGCGATACCAGAACCGAAAGTTGCCATAGAGGCCTGAAATGATTCGACGAATCCTGATCCTGGTGGCCAGTTTCCTGGCGCTGCTCGGTTGCTTCTTCACTTACCAGCGCATCTGCGCGATGCCCAGGGAAAGCGCCGTGCCGCGGACGGTCTCGGCGAAGCCCCCGGCCGTGCTGGTCTCGCTGATACCGACGTCCAAACCGGCCAAGGCCGGCGCGCCGGAATTCGGCCCGGGCGCCAATCTGCACGTCGAGGCCCGCGACAAGTACAACCACCTGCAATACGTCCTGGAATCGCCCAAATGGAATCGCGAGCCCGACGGCAGCTGGTCGCTCGAAAAACCGGTCGTGACCATGTACCAGAAGGGAGGCATGGTCATCGGCATCCGCGGCGAGAGCGGCAGCGTGTTCGCGGAGGAAGTCAAGAGCAACGTCAAGATCAACTCCGGCAGCCTCAGAGGCAACGTGGAGATCTCCATCGACCGCAACTCGATCCAGGCCGCTCCCATCGCCCAGAGGCCCAAGGACCTCATCCTCATCAAGATGGACGACGTCAGTTTCGACAACAACCGGCTGGAGATTTCCACTCCCAACGAGGTGCGGGTGACTTCGTACGAGGCCGACATCGACGGCAAGGGCCTGACGATCAGCCTCAACGAATCGCCCAGCGAATTGAGACTGCTGCGCCTGGAACAGGGCAGGATGATGACGATCCGGGAGGAAGGACTGACCCTGTCCACGCCGGGCGGAAATGCCTCGGGTCCCAAGGCGGTTCCGACAACAGGCCCGGCCATGACGGTCGCCGCCGATGTGGCCGCCCAGGGAACGCTGGAAAAACTCAAGGGCCAGACCGCCCAGGACGAGGCCATCGAATTGGAGGCGATCCTTCCCCAGCCGACGGCCGACCAGGGCAAGACCGACAACTCCGGAAAGAAGATCCCGCCCGCGCGCAATATCTACCTGGCCCAGTTCGACAGTCCCGACAACCATCTGGACGTTATCTCGGCCAACGGCACGCTGCAAAACGCCAACAAGGTGACGATGCTTTTTGAATGGGGCGGGCAACCCAAGCGAAGCGGCGATTCGACGTCCCCATCGGCGGCAAGCCCTCGCTCGATGTCGCCCGCGGTCTTGCCGCCCGGCAAGGAGAGGAAGCCGACGGTCATCACCTGGTCCGGTCCGCTGGAACTGCGCCCCGTGGGCTATCTGGTCAAGCCCAACAAGAAGAAATACGAGGTCCACGCCCAAGGTCCGCAATTGACGATCGCCGACAAGCAGAGCACCGTCAATTGCGGCGAAGTGTTCTTCCATCAGCCCGGGCAGACCGGCGAACTCCTGGGCAACGGAAGCAAGCAGGTGAGCATGACGCTCAGTAGCGGCGAGACGATCCTGGCCGACTCGGTGCTGTTCGACCGCGTGAACGGCGTGGCGGATTTGGTGGGCAAGGGCACCATCACCCAGCCGTATCGAGGCGGTTCGGAAATTGCCATCGGCGGCGCCGCGCCGACGGCGGCGGCATCCGCGCCCTCCCAACATGCCCCCGACGATTTCATCCAATGGACCAAGTCGGTCGCGGTCCTCTTCGGCGAATCGCGGGCCCCAGACGCGGCGGCGGGACGGCTCAAGCAATACGTCAAGGAGGCCACATTCTACGGTCACGTGGAATTGCATCGCCCGGCGAACGGCGACTTCATGCAGTGCGAGGACAACCTGCACGTGCTGATGGCCCGGGTCGAAGGCGGCAAGAACACGCTCCAGCGGGCCGTGGCCACCGGCGACGTGAAAGCCCATTACGAAAAGAGCGACATCGAGGGCCAGAAGCTCGTGATGGACTTCGAGGCCGTGAAGAAGGGCGTGGGGAAAATTCAGAATCGCCCCGCGACGTTTGAAATCACCGGCGGCGTGATCGTGAGAACGAGGGACGCAAAGGATCCCAAGAATGACTCGGTCGTCAATGCGGACCGGATCCATGCCAACGTGATCAACCAGACGGCGGAGTTGTACGGAAACCCGGCCGTCATGGTGCAGGACCAGAAGAAGGTGACGGGGAATGAAATTCGCGTGGTGGCCGGAGACCGCCAGGTCGGCACGAGCCGCGTCCGCGAGCTGATGTCGGCCCAGGTGGTGGGGCCGGGCACGGCCGATTTCCCCAACGACCGCGACCCGCTGAGCGGCACGAGGTTCAGCCAGCCCAAACTGACGCACGTGACCTGGGCGCAGTCGATGAATTTTGACGGCATCGCCAACACCCTCGACGTGAACGGCGACGTACACCTGGACAGCGAACTGGACAAGATGCGCTGCCAGACCGTTCACCTGGATTTTGACCGGACGGCAAAGTCCGGCGAAGCGTCGCCCGAAGAAGCTTCCACCGAGCCCGCCGCCGGCAAGAACCTGGCCTTGGGCATCGGCAAGTTCGGCACCCGCCAACTCGCCAGGATCGACGCCGAGGGCAAGGTCAAGGTTGACAGCCGCAGCACGGACAAGGAAGGGCACCTCATCCAACTGCTGGACCTGAACTGCGCGAACCTGATCTACACGGCCAAGGAAAAGACGATGATCGTCGACGGGGCGGGCAACATGCTGGTAGGCGATTTCCGCCAGCCGCCGCCGGTTAAGAAGGCGCCCGCCACGGAGAGCGACATGACTCCGCCGGTCGAGGACGTGCAGCGTCCTTCGGCCAGCGCGTTCGAATGGCAGAAGCGGATGACGCTCACGCAGCACGACGACGGCGAGCGGACGGTGCAGTTGGAGGGCGACGTGGTGCTGGTGCATCGCAGCGGTCTGCAAGTGGAGTTGACCGACCAGCAAAAAAAGCAGTGGAGCGTGGCGGACTGGCACGACCTGCGGCCGGGACGGCACATCGTCCTGGGTTGCGACGACCTGCAAGCCGCGTTCGACAAGCCGGCCGAGAAGGGCAAGCCCGCCGCCGACCCGACGCAGCAGGGCCCTCGCGTGGGCAACCTGCGAAACTTCCAGGCCCTCAAGGACGTGAACCTCAAGGACGGACAGTTCCAGGTGCTGGGGCAGCGGCTGATTTACGACGTCAGGGACAAGGACGGCAAAATGGTCGACGTGGTGAAGATCTTCGGATACATGGAAGGCCAGAAGAAGACGCTGGCCCAGATCATCAGCGCCAATCCGCAGACCGGCAGAATGCAGCAGCAGCAGGCGCCGGAAATCACGTGGAATCGCAAGGACAATTCCATCGAGACTAAAGACGTTAACGTGGTGGGGGGCCGGTAGGCCGCAGGCAAAATTAAATAGGGACGAATTAAATAGGGACGGACCCCATTTATTTCTGAATAAATGGGGTCCGTCCCTATTTAATTTGCGGCCAAACGCTCGCCCAGCGCGCGGTAGTCCGTTTTGCCGGTGCCCAGCACCGGGATCGATTCCACTTGCACGACCCGCCGGATGTTGTGCAGCGGAGAGAGCCCGGCTGCCTGGATGTGCCGGTTGGCCTCTTCTCGCGAAATCGGCAGCGTCGTGAAAAGCACCAACTCCGGGTGCTCGGCATCGGGCGTGGCATGAACGGCGAGGGTGGGGCCTTTGTCCGAGTCGGAGGCGTATTGCGCCTCCAGCACCGCCTCGACGGCCGGCAGCGAGATCATCTCGCCGCCCAGCTTCACGAACCGCTTTAGCCGCCCCACGAACGTCAGCACGCCGCCAGCATCCTCGTTCACCAGGTCGCCCGTGCGGTACCACCGTTTGGACTCGAACTCCACGAACGGCGATGGCCCGTTGTGATTCAGGTACCCGCCGAAGATCGTCGCCCCGCGCACCAGCAGCATTCCCGGCGACCCCGCGGCTTGGCGACGCGTCCCGGCTTCGTCCACGATGGCATACTCCACGGCCGGCAGGGCCTTGCCGATCGTGCCCGGCCGCGGATCGACATCGTCGTTGACGGCCACGATCGGCGAGCACTCGGTGATGCCGTATCCTTCGATGATTTTCATGCTCGGGCAGGCGCGCGACAGGCTGTCGTACACGCGAGCAGAGCACTTCTCGGCGCCGGTCACCGCCAGCCGCAGCGAGTCGATCTGCCCCGCCCCGGCCGCCCGCGCGATGCCGCCCAGGAATGTCGGCGTGCCCACGGCCAGCGTCACGCGGTAGGCCTCGATCATCCCAACCAGCGCCGCCGCCTCGGTCGGGTTGGGCCAGTAGCACGTCCGCAAGCCCGAGACCAGCGGCAGCACCGTCGTCACCGTCAGGCCGAACGAATGGAACGGCGGCAACATGCCCAGCAGCCGGTCGCCCTCGGGAAGGTTGACCACAGACAGCACCGACCGCAGGTCGGCCAGGATGTTCTCGTGCGTCAGCGGCACGGCCTTGGGCACGGTCTCCGAACCGCTGGTGAATAAGATCGCCGCATAGGGCGAGACTTCTGACGGCGTGATCGCTCCCAACATTCCCAGCCGCACCCGCGCAGCCGCCCACAATTTGGCCCGCCGCGAAATCGACTTGCCGACGTCCTCCAGAAAAACCATCGACTCGCGCAGCGGCGAAAGATCGTTCCCGTCCGCGGCGAGCTTGCTCACCAGGCGGCGCGCGGTGACCACTCGCTTCACGTCCAGGCTCGCGAGCGAGTGCAGCAGGTTGCGCGAGCCCAGAGTCCAGTTGACCATGACGGGCGTTTTGCCCGCCAGCAGCGCGCTGACGTACGCGACGGTCGCCGTGACGCCGGCCGGCAGCATGATGCCCAGGTACTGACCGGGCAGGTTGCGGAAAATGGGTGTCAGCACCATCGCCGCCGTGGCCACGTCGCGGAAGCTCTTCGCGCCCGCCAGCGTGTCGGCCAGCACCGCGCGGCCGCCGTGGCGGCGAACCTGATCCAGGAAGAGATCGGTGATCCGCTCGCCCTCCGGCAGGGCCAGCCGCCGGGTTGGCGCGTCCCAGCGGAACCATCGCTTCTGCGGCGGCGGGATGTTCACCGCGCCGCCGCCGGTCTCGCCGCAGGCGGCCAGCAGGACATCGCACACCGTCGCCAGCGCGTCGGGCGGCACGTGGCCGAAGCCGAATTCCTTCTCCAGCCAGACCAGCAAATCCGCCTTGGCCAGACTGTCGAGGCCCAGGTCGTTGGCTAGGCGATCCGCGTCGGCAATCTCCCGTCGCCCGGACATTTCCCGCAAGTGCTCCAGCACGAGCTGCCGCGTGGCGTCGGGAACGCTCTCCGCTTGGGCGGCCCTGGCCGCTGCCGCCGGCTCGGGCATGACCTTCGCGCCAGCGGGCTCCCAGATCGAGTAGGGCATGTATGTGTTGGGCGGCGCGTCCTGGTTGTAGAAGTCTTCCAGGTACT
The DNA here is from genome assembly GCA_964646065.1 of uncultured Planctomycetaceae bacterium. GTDB lineage: Bacteria > Planctomycetota > Phycisphaerae > SM23-33 > SM23-33 > CAZYDC01. The sequence goes on from CAZYDC010000262.1 coordinate 6,753, forward strand.
TGTTGAAATCGGCCCGCGATGCCGCGCGCGGCAGGTCCGCGGGCTCGACCAGTTCGATGGTGACCTCGCGTTTGGGCGCCAGGAATATCGCGCTGGCGATCAGCCCTCGCACGCCGGTCAGCAGGGCCTTGCCCACGCGGGGCGGTTGCCCGCCGGCCCAGCCCAAGCCGCTGCCCCAAAGCCCGCGCGTGCGAACCAGCACCACGCGCGCCTGCGGAACCTCTCGCAGCATCAGGTGCGCGCCGCCGGCGGCCCGGAGTTCCTCCAGCCGCTGGCGATAAATCCGCCCGGCCGGCCAGAGCAGCAGGTTCTCGCCTCGCCTCAGGGCGTCCATGCTCGCCGCCAGCGCGGCGCGCACGGCATCGGGCGAATCCCCGCCGTGCGTCTCGAGGTCCGGCATCGGCCGAACGCCGCTGTGCCTGGCCAGCCAGCGAATGAAGAACCGGTCGATCTGGTCCTGGTCGGCCAGAGCGCCAGGCCGGAACTTGCGCCCCAGCACCGCCATCAAAATGATCGGGTCGATCAGCGCCGGATGGTTGGGCAGAAACAGGATCCCGCTTCGCCCGCACCGGGCCACCTCGGCCAAGATCGGAAGAGCACACGTCTGAACTCCAGTCACTGACCAATCTCGTA
>CAZYDC010000263.1:0-7380 GCA_964646065.1 uncultured Planctomycetaceae bacterium
TGGGCCTTGCACCCGCTCCAGACGCAGGCGGTCACGTGCATTATGGGGCGGACCGAGTCGCTCATGGGGCTTTGCTATCTGCTGGTGTTCTACTGTGCGCTGCGCTGGTGGTTTTCGCCTGGTTCCCGGGGATGGATGGCCGGGGCCTTCGCGGCCTGCGCGGCGGGCATGGCCGCCAAGGAGGTCATGGTCACCGCGCCGATCCTGCTGGCGATCTTCGAGCGGATGCTCGTGGCCCCCAGTTGGCGGGAACTGATCCGCCGGCGATGGCGTTTCTACGCGCCGCTTTTGGGGACCTGGTTGATCCTGGCGCTGCTGGTCTGGAAGGCCGGATCGCGAGGGGGAACGGCCTGGGCGGTCAAGCTCAGCCTGCCCGGGCACCCCGATAAATTCCTGATGCCCTGGCAGTATTTTTACTCGGAACTTGGCGTGGTGCTGCACTACCTGTCGCTGACGTTTTGGCCCAGAGGCCTGTGCCTGGATTACGGCTGGCCCGTCGCGACGACGGCCGCCGAGATCCTGCCGGGCGCCCTGGCGCTGGGCGCGCTGGCCGCGGCGACCGTGGCGGCCGTGATCCGTCGATGGCCGGCGGGCTTCCTGGGCGCGTGGTTTTTCCTGATCCTGGCGCCCAGCTCCAGTTTTGTGCCCCTCAAAGACCTGGCCTTCGAGCATCGAATGTACCTGCCGCTGGCCGCCCCGATCATCGCGGTGGTGATCGGACTGTTCCTGCTGGGCCGGCGATTCATGAACGAAAGGGCGAAACAGGGCCAGGCTTCTTCCATCGTCGATCGTCCATCGTCCGTCGTGCGTTGGCGTACCGCCTCCGGCGCCGCCGTGCTGGCGGTTGCGGTCGCGCTGGCGGCCCTGACGCATGGCCGCAACAGCGCCTACGCGTCCGAGTTGTCCATCTGGTGGGACACGGTCGCCAAGCGGCCGCTGGATGGAAAGGCGCACACCCGCCTTGCCTTGGCCTATATGGATAGCGGGCAGACCGACCAGGCGCTGGAACAATTGGATCAGGCGATCTTGTACGATCCGGGCCAGCCCATCGCGTATGCCGCCCGCGGCAATGTCTTCGCCGAACGGTTCGGTAGAAGCGGTTACGCGGCCGAAGGCGTGTCGGCCCTGCAATGCTTCACGGACGCCATCACCCTGAAACCGGATTACTACCAGGCTTACACCAATCGAGGCCGGGTCTTGGACCTTCTGCAGAATCCCAGGTTGGCGAAGAAAGATTTCGACAAGGCGATCGAGTTGCAGCCGGGCTATCTTCCGGCGTATCGCTGGCGGGCCCACATGCGCATGGAAAAGGGCGTGGCGGAGTTCGAGAAGGCGTGGGAAGACTATCGATTCTGCCAACGCAACTGCAATGAGCCTTGGGTCAAAGACCTTCGCGCGGCGCTGGAAAAAGCCACCGGCCGGACGGAATGATTTGAGCGACAGGGCCTTCTGGTGAATGGCCCTTCTGTTCTTGCTGTGCCCCAGGAAACGGCGAACCGCAGAACATTCGAGCATTCGAACCGCAGAATTACGAAGTGCAGAGTCTGGATTCCGAGTCTTCACTTCTGCCTTCGATTATTCGAATGTTCTGCGGTTCGCTTCTTCTTCGCTCTTGGCTTTGAAATGTGAAAGGGCTCGCGGCAAAACCCAATCTCTAACTGACAGAATGAACCGGGCATTTTTCTTGAATTGCCCCTTGATTCCCCATATATAGAGGTTATAGTGTGAAGCGCGTCTATATATGGGCCATTGAAGGTGTTTCATGCAATGTCCTTTTTGCGGCCAAGACAACGATAAAGTGATCGACTCCCGAGGCGCCGAGGGAGGGCGGGTCGTTCGTCGGCGCCGCGAATGCATCGCCTGCAAGCGCCGCTACACCACCTACGAGAGGCCGGAGGAGACGATCCGGCTGACCGTGGTCAAGAAAGACGGTTCCCGCGAGCCTTACCAGCGGGAAAAGATCATCGAGGGCCTTCGCCGTGCGTGCTACAAACGCCCGGTCAGCGACGAGCAGATGATGAAGATCATCGAGGCGACCGAGGAGGACGTATACCGCAAGTTCGACCGCGAGGTGCCCTCGAGCTTCATCGGCGACTTCATCAGCGTACACCTTCGCAAAGTGGACAAGATCGCCTACGTTCGGTTCGCCAGCGTATACCGCGACTTCGCCGACGTGGGGGAACTGATCCAGGAAGCGCAGGACGTAAAGGACGCCCCCTCCGCCGGCCCGGGACAAAAGCCGCTGTTCGGGCAGGAAGAGAAGAAGAAAAGCTGAAAGCGGAAAGCGGAAAGCTGAAAGGATGTCCTTCTTATTTGAGCTTTTAGCTTCCAGATTTCAGATTTGTATTATTCGCTGGAGAATGGATTTGGTTGGATCATGGACGATCCGAGTGCTCAAGCGGGATGGTCAGGCCGAGGAGTTCGACGGCCTGAAGCTCGCGGCCGCGATCTGGCGCGCCATGGGCGGAGGCAAGGACGCCTATCCTCAAGCCGTCTACTTCAGCGAAGCGGTGCGGTCCTATCTCTCTCGGAGCCGCCAGGGGTGCGTCTCCAGCGCGGCCATTTTCGAGATGTGCGTCAAGCTGCTGCAATACGTCGGTCAGCCTTTGGCGGCGCGGCGGCTTCAGGAGCATCGCTCATGGCGGCTGGCGCGGAGGCGGGAACTTCGCATCCGGCACGAACCGGGCAAGCTGACCCTGTGGGAAAAAGGCTGGCTGGCCGAGTTCGCGCAGCGGTGCTGGCGCCTGTCGGCTTGCACGTCCCGCATCCTGGCCGGGCAGGTCGAGGCGGACTTGCTGCGGACGGAAGCACGCGAAGTTCCGCGCCAGGAAATCATCGACCGCCTCAACGAACTCACCGCCGCCTACGGCCTGGCCGACGCCATCCCCGTCTCGCGGTAGGGCGGCCGTTGGACAAGTGCGCGTTGTTTTCGCGAAATGCGCGAAATTCGCGGCCAAGCCGGTTTTTACCGATAAAGGGGTGATTGTCTCGTTGAAACGCCTGGTATGCCAACGGCAGGAATTATGCTTGTCGAAGCGGCCAGGCGCGGTAGAATTATAGAAATTGTCCGGGAGCATCCGCAGGAGGCCATGTGGAATATCAGGAGAGGCGATGAGAATGTTGCGAATTTCAAGGAAGGGTTCCTTTACGCCCGCGCCGCTGGTCGTGCTTCTGGCGGCGTGCCTGTGGGCCGTTCCGCTGCTGGGCGACGTGATCGTAAGGCCGAACCTTTCGCCGATCGACGAGTTCGTGCCGTTCATGGGTTCGGGCTCGGGCGCGAACCTTGGGCCGTTCCCGGCGTCGCTGGACCTGCGGAACTACAACGGGGCCGACTATGTGACCCGCGTGAAGAACCAGGGAGGCCTGGGCACCTGCTGGGCGTTCGCGGTGTGCGGGGCGATGGAGAGCGACCTGCTGATGAGCGGCGGGCCTGTGAGCGATTTTTCCGAGAACAACATGGCCAACCGTGTCGGGTTTGACCTGGGGGTCAACGGCGGCGGGGACGAGCCGATGGCCACCGCGTACATGAGCCGGCTGGCCGGACCGGGCAACGAGTCCGACGACCCGTATGTGGGCTACGACAACAGCGCCACCGGCCCCACGACGATCCCGCTGCAACGGTTTCTGGTGGAATCGGACTTCTACACGACCCCCAATGCGATCAAGAACGCCCTGATGACGGTCGGCGCCGTCAGCACGTCGCTGTACTGGACGGACAGTTCCTTCCAGTCGAGCAACAACAGCTATTATTACAGCGGCAGCGCCCTGATCAACCACGCCGTGGACATCGTCGGGTGGAACGACAGCATGGCGACCGCCGGTGGAACGGGCGCGTGGCTGTGCAAGAACAGTTGGGGCGCCGGCTGGGGCGACCAAGGGTATTTCTGGCTGTCGTATCAGGACACGGTCGGCGGCAAGTACGGGGCGTCGTTCATCACGGCCGCACCGAACACGGTTAGCGCGGTGTACACGCACGCGCCGCACGGGGAAGTGGGCGTCGTGAACGCGCCGCTGTCGTGCAGCGTGTTCCAGACGACCCAGGCCCAGTCGCTCAAGTCTGTGGGGTTCTACACTCAGCAGGACGGGGCGGGGTATGACATCCGCGTGTACAGTCACTGGACCAACGGCAGCCCGTCGGGACTGCTGGAGGATGTGGACGGGACGAGCACGTATCAGGGTTACCACGTGGTGAATCTGGCCTCGCTGGTGGCGCTGGGCGCGGGGGATGATTTCGTGATTTACGTCGGAATCACCAACGGCGGGACGTACATGCAGGCCATCGATTACAGTTACCCGGGCTACTCGACCGACACCGCCAGTCCCGGCCAGAGCTTCTACAGTTTCGACGGCGGCACGTGGACCGATCTGCAGACGTTCGACAATACAGCCAGCTTCGCGGTCAACGCCTACATGGTGCCCGAACCGGCCAGCCTGCTGATGCTGGCATTGGGCGGACTGGGCCTTTTGCGGCGAAGCCGCAAGGCGTAGGGCGTGGGCCGTGGCCCGTAGGCGGTAACGGCGAAGAGAAGAAAAAGCGAACCGCGGAACATTCGAACAATCGAACAGCAGAATGATGAAGTAAAGAGCTGGAATCCCAACTCTTTACTTCTGCCTTCTGCGGTTCGAATGTTCGTCGGTTTGCCGTTTCTGGGGAGGCTGCGCATTCGGCCTACGTGCAAGTGGACCTGAAAGATCCCAACCAAATAACTTTGGCCAATGCTCCGGTCAAGGCGTTATCATGCGCCAATAGTAAGCCCCCGATTGAAAGGATATCCATGCGTAATGCAAGCTTCCGTGAAGCCCTATCCGTTGCGGCGGCCGCGTTGGCGTGCCTGGTTTTGAGCGGCGCGGAGGTGTCGGCCCAGGTCGTGGACAATCCGGGGTTCAAGGCGCTGCCGCGTCCGATCAACTATGCCACGCCGCTGGCGCCGGCGGGCTCATCTGGCGCGGGCCTCAACAAAGTCGGCGGCCTGACATTGCCGACGCCGGCGGTCGCCTTCGTCGGCCCCGGCGGCAAGAACAAGGATCGCGTGTACGTGGTGGACGCGGCTGGGAACGTGACGGTCCTGACGGTAAAATAAGGATATGCATAAGGACACCCCATGAGCACGCTGTCTTATCACGATCTCGCTTCGGCGATGGCCCAATACCACAAGGGGCCCAAGGTTTTGGCCGTCGCGCGCTGGCGGGCGGAATCGTTCCGCGCCACCGAAGGCCTGCCGATGACCGTTCGCCGGGCCAAGGCCCTGAACGCCGTTCTGGATCAGTGCAACTACGTCTGCGTGCCGGGCGAACTGCTGGTTGGGGCCGGACACCTGGCGCGGTACGTGCCCGAAGGAACCTACGACGACGCGTCGCTCAAGGCCGACCAGGCGTACGTGGACACGATCGGGGCTCGCAGTTTCGTCACCCATTGCGATCATCACGCACCGAACTACGCCAAACTGCTGCGGCTGGGCCTGAGCGGATTGCGGCAGGAAATCGTGCAATCGCTTCAGGGCCGGCGGGATCAGAACGAAAAGGATTTCCTCGAGTCCGCGCTGCTGGCGGTGCAGGGTGCGTCGGAGCACATGCGGCGGTGGGCGCAGCGGCTGCTCATAGCCGCCCGGGAGAATCCCGAGCACGCGGAACTGCTGGCCGCGCAGGCCGCGCGGATGGATCGCCTGGCCGAGGCGGCGCCGCGGAGCTTTCCCGATGCGCTGCAACTGGTGCTCAGCTACCACTACATCATGCAGTTGGACGAGCGCGGGGCCATGGCCTTCGGCAGAATGGACCAGTACCTGCACCCGTCCTACGCCGCGGACAAGGCCGCCGGCACGATCACCGACGAGCAGGTCCAGGACTATTTCGATCACATGTTCGCCAAGATCACCGTCGACGGCGACATTCAGAACATTACGCTGGCCGGCGTGAAGAGCGACGACGGTTCGGACGCGACGAACGGACTGTCATACATGATCCTCGAGGCCTGCAAGCGCGTGGGCAAGGCGGGCGGCAATTGCACGGCCCGCATCGCCCGCAGCACGCCGCCGGACTTTCTGGGCAAGTGTGCCGAGGTCATCCGCACTGGCATCGGATACCCGTCCTTGTTCAACGACGACCTGGAGGTCCAGGCCCTGGTGTCGGCGGGCTATCCGCTGCGGGACGCGCGCGACTACTGTTTTGTCGGATGCATCGAGGTGTTCATTCCGGGCCGGCAGGCGCCCTGGGCCGACGGCAGGGCCAACCCGCTGCATTGTCTGAACCTGGCTATGTTCGACGGCGTGGACAGCCTGACAGGCCAGCGCGTCGCCGGTACACCCGGGCCGTTGGGGACCTACGAGGACTTCTACCGGGCGTTCCTCGCCCGGTGCCGCCAGCAGGTGGACAAGCTCATCGCGGGCTACGAGGCCCAGCAGCAAGACTGCCTGGCCCGCCCGGAGTATTTCACCAGCCCGCTGATGAGCGCCCTGGTGGACGACTGCATCGCCCGCGCTCGCGACCTCAACGACGGCGGGGCTGTGTACCCCGCGAACTTCGGCTACGGCGGCATGGGCGTGGCGTCCGTGGCCGACACGCTCGCGGCGATCAAACAGTTCGTCTACGAGCAGGGGGCGTTCACGCTCCAGCAGATACGCGAGATGCTTTTGGCCGACTTCGAGGGCTACGGCCCGCAGCGCGAACTCCTGATGCGCAAGGCCCCGAAGTTCGGCAACGACGACGACTACGTGGACAGCATCGCGGCGAGGTTCGTCGCGGATTTATCCGCGATGTTCGCGGGCCGCCGCAACCCGCAGGGCGGATTGTACTGGCTGCTCATGGCGGCCAACGTGCAGAACATCTGGGGCGGCCAGCAGGTCGGCGCCACCGCGGACGGGCGGCGCTCACGGGAACCGCTCTCGGACGCGTGCAGCCCGACATTCGGGCGCGACCTTCGCGGCCCGACCGCGGTGATCCGATCCATTGCCAAGTTGCCCTATCATCTGTGCCCCGGCGGCAACGTGGTGAACGTGAAGCTCGACCCGCATTGCCTCAAGGGCCCCCAAGGCCTCGATGCGCTGGCCGCCCTCACGCGGGCATGCTTCGACCTGGGCGGCTGTCAACTGCAATTCAACACCACCGGCCGCGAAACGCTCGAGGACGCCATGGCCAATCCGCGCAAGCACGAGAACCTGGTGGTGCGAGTCAGCGGATTCTCCTTCAATTTCACCTGGCTGGAGCCATCCGTGCAGAAGGACATCCTCGCCCGCACGGAACACCGGTTAGGTTAACGCCGGCGACTACGAAGCCGTATGTCGGCAGGCGGACAGCCCCAGGAGAGCGTCACGTCTGGATCCCTGCATCATGGATGCTCGCCGTCCTTCCACTCCGGGTGAAATTGCGGTGTTAGTCGCTGAGGGC
>CAZYDC010000264.1:0-7374 GCA_964646065.1 uncultured Planctomycetaceae bacterium
GGTCCGGCCGCGGCCCGCAACGCGGGGTTCGCGCAGGTGAGCGGGCAGTACGTGGCCTTGCTGGACGCGGACGATTACTGGCTGCCGGAATTCCTTGACACGTGCGTGGGCTTTCTCCAATCGCACTCGGAGGCGGTGGCGGTGAGCGTGGGGCAGCGGGTGAAGGTGTGGGGGCACCCGGAAACGGTTTGCCCGGCGATCCTCCGCGATGGCCAGGCCGGCCAGGCCCGCGTGCTGGACGATTTCTTCGACTTCTGGGCCAGGCACAATCACATCACCACCGGCTCGAACGTGATTCGGCGGTCGGTGCTCCTGCAAACCGGAGGGCAGCGAACCGACATGAGGTCGTGCGAGGACCTGGAGTTCTGGGGTTACGTCGCGACGTTCGGCAGATGGGGTTTCATCCCCAAGGCGCTGTTCGTCAGCGACCCTGCCGTGGTGGCGGCGGCCCAGGGTTGGATCGCCAAGCACCGGCTTCGGTGGCAGATGAGTCCGAGCGTCGAGCAGTGGCAATCGCGGATCGAGCCGCGACTGAAGAAAGAAGACCGCCCGGGCTTTCAGGTCGTTCGGGGGCGGATCGCCAAGATGGTCGCCCACTCCAAGATTCTCGCCGGCCAGGACGCCAACGCCTTGCACGCCGTTCGCGCCTACCGGAGGGATTTTCCCGCCGACCGGTTCGGACGGATGCTGCGAATCGGGGCCAAGATGGGCTCGGTGGGGTGGTGGTTGTTCTGCCGTTTCATCCGCGCCCGCGAAAAAATCAAGGGTGTCGCCATCGGCTGGCTTTAGCTTCCAACGGACTGGGCGCCCAAGCCCGCCGGGAAAATTACAATGACCTCCGCGACGAAAAACACATCGCCGGCCTCCGCGGCCAGGCCTTCGGGCAAATCGGCATTTCGCCTGACCGAGGTGGATCGGGCCAAGGGCTTGGCCATTCTGCTGGTGGTGATCGGGCATTTGACGTCACCCGGACCGGCCGGGTCCGAATGGGTGGGCAGGGAATGGTATGGTGTTCTCAAGGGCGTGATTTACCACTTTCACATGCCTTTTTTTATGTTCATCAGCGGGTTCCTGCTGTTCCATTCGCTCAAGCCCATCGACACGGCGGCGGATTACCTGCGAATGGTGGGCCGGCGGGCGCACCGCATCATTCCCGGATACGCGATCTACGGGTTGCTGGCGGTGATCGGAAAACTCCTGCTGTCGAACTATTTCCAAGTGGACAACGCGCCGGGCGGTTTCTGGCGGGGCGTCGGGGACGTTCTGCTTCGGCCGGCGTCCAGTTCGGCGACGCAATTGTGGTATCTGTACGTTTTGTTCCTGTACTCCGCGATCCTGCCGATTGTGTTGACGAGAATCGGCAGATGCCTGGTGTTGCTTGTTCCCGTGGCCTTGGTCGCGCATTTCATCCCCGCAAATGGATGGTTCGCGTCCGACCTGTTCCTGGAGTATCTGCTGGTCCTGATATTGGGTTGCGTGGCGGCGAAGTATTACGAAAAAATCCGGCGAGGGATCCAGGCTTGTCCTTTCTGGCTGCTGGCGGCCCTGACCGGTGCCCTGGTGACGGTATTTGCCGTCTCGCTGCTGGCGGCGGATACCGCCGAGGAGTTCGTGGGAGGCAAGACGGTCAAGCTGGTTGTGGGGCTGCTGAGCATTCCGGCGTTGTGGTCGTTGACCATGACCCGGGCCTCGGCGCGGTGGGGCGTGCTGGAGACCCTGGGCAAGTACACGCTGGTGATCTACCTGCTGCACGCGCCGATTGTGGCCGCCATTCGCCTGCCGGCGGTCAAGCTCGATTGTTTCACCGGAACGGCGTTTGACATTCTGATTCCCGTGATGGTGATCCTGGGGATCGCCATTCCGATTTACTTGAAGAAGGAACTCTTCAGCCGCTTCAGGTGGCTGGACCAGATTACGGGATAAGAAACTCCTCAAAACGTAGCATGGGCATCTTGCCCATGAGTCTCACGGGCGTCCCGCCCGTGCAAATGCCACAGAACATGGGCAAGATGCCCGTGTGACTCACGGGCGAGACGCCCGTGCTACCGGTTTTGAGATAAGAAGCAAAGCCCCGCGGCGGCGTTGTTGAGCGCCCGGCGGGAGAGAAAACGGCTATGAGCCTGTTGAAAACATTGCGTCACGGTTTGCAGGGCGCCCGCCGCCGGTGGGACGAGCGCCTCCTGCTGTCGTCCATGCGCCGAGCGGACGGCCCGAAGGGGAAATTCGCCACCTACTTGTGCATGGCGGGCCTGGGCAACCGTCTTCAGGCGCACCTGTGCGCCCATATTTACGCGATGGGCGCCGGAAGAAAGATGCTGGTCAAGTGGGCGGCCAATCACCACTGCGGGGCCGAGTTCCACGACCTCTTTGAACCGGCCTTTCCGACGGCGGGCCTCTTTGCCAGCCGGCGAATCGTGCGGCTGGCGGAGCACCGCAACGCCGCGCTGTTCGCCCCCGAGGCCGATCCAAGCGACGTGGTGGCGTTCGACTCCACGTACTGCCCGTTCGACATCGAGAGCCTGGAGAAGGCCCAGGTCGAGCGGTTGCGCCAGGCGATCCAATCGCTTCGCCCGCTGGGCGAGGTTCAAGCGCAGGTGGACGACACGGTTCGGCGGTTTGAGGGCCCGACCATCGGAATTCACATTCGAATGGGCGACTACCGGCAACTGGGATGCCTTGTTCCCATGGAGCGATACATTCAGGCCCTTCGCCGCGTCGAGGAAAAGCTCGACGGCAAGCACCATTGTTTCCTGGTCTCGGACGGTACGCCCGATGAACTGGCGCCGTTCCTGAAAGAATTCACCTGCACGTGGCGCCGGCCGCGCTTTGCGCGACAGTCGCCTGACGGCGTCCGCGAAGCGCTGGTGGACATGCTCGCCCTGGCCGCCACCCACCACGTCGTCGGAACGCCCGGGTCGTCCTTCAACAAAATGGCCGCCCTTTTCGGCAATGTCCCGCGCACCGAGGTGTAAGACCCACTGAAAAGTAGCATGGGCATCTTGCCCATGAGTCCCATGGGCGTCCCGCCCATGCGAACCTTCGTGAAGACAGGGCCAAGATGGCCCTGAGACTCATGGGCGAGACGCCCATGCTACGATTGAAGGCCGTTTCTTGTATCCGCCGGACATTTTGTCCGGTTTGTGGAGTCAATATCCGTACATGCCCGCAATAAAACAAATCCAGATTCCAAGCGGCGCCCGGCCTCATCCCCGCCATCAGATGGCGATTTTGTTGTGGCTGGTCGTGTTGGCGATCATGACGCGCATCACGTTGTTCATTCGCCAGCGCACGGGGTTCACCGAAATCGATGTCTACGCCATGGTCGAGATCGCGCTGGTGGGCGTGACGATTGTCCTGCTGGTCGCCTCCGGGCGCGTCGGCGCCGCGCTGCGAGGGCTCAGGAAGACTTCCCTGCTGATCCTGCTGGGGTTTTACGTGTTTGGGGGCATCAGCGCCGTTTGGTCGCCGATCCCGGACTTTACGCTTTACCGGGCGATCGAAATGATCAGCCAGATCATGGCGGTTCTGATTGCCTTGTCGTATTGCCCCAACTTTCAGTCGGCCGAACGTCACTTCCTTTGGGTCTCGGCCATCGTGATCGTGTTGACCATGCTCACCCCGATCCAGTTCTACGGATGGACCTTCTCTCTGGCGGCCAGGCATACCAACGTCTATAGCGCCTCGGCCGCCATGATCTGCTGCTATTGCGTCGGTGAGCTGATGGCGGGCCGGGTGTTTCGCAGAAAAATGCTGATCATCTTCGCGATCGTTTCGCTGCTGTGGATGATCATCGGCACCAGCAGCGCCAGCATTATCGCGACGTTGTGCGGGTTGGCCGTCGCCGCCATCTTGTCCAGGAACATCAAAGTCCTGATCGCCTGCGTCTTCTTCGGGCTGGTGCTGGCCGTGTTCCTTTCCGTCAGCGACGTCAACGCGATCCTCTTTCCCGGAAAGACGACCGACCAGATTGAGGCTCTCAGCGGGCGGGTCATGCTCTGGGATCAATATATCCCGGGCATCAAGGAATCGCCTTTTCTGGGAGTGGGATTCGCCGTCGTCGCGCGTCTTGGCAGGATCTACACGACCAACGTCCATAATTTCGCGTTGGCGGTGGTGGCCGGGACGGGGGCTGTCGGCAGCTTGATTGTCCTGGCGTGGATCGTGCAGCTCATTCGGGAAACATGGCGGGCCGTCGGCCAGCGCAGTCCGGGGGCCATCGGCTGCACGGCGGCCGTCGTCGCCGCCTTGGTGAACAGCATGGGCTTTGACTACCTGGGAAGCGGAATCGAGCCGACGACGATTGTGTTTGTGTGTCTGGTGGCGTTTCACTGCCTGTTCGTGCGCTGGGTGCCGCGCGCCGGCACGTCCGGCGCCTCGGTGGGTTTTTCTTCGTCCATGATCCGCAAACAGCCTTGGCAACGGCGGTCGACGTAAGGTGGCCATGAGAATTACCTGGGTTTCCCGTTCGCTGCTGGACTACTACATCCCGCTCATCGCGCGGGTGAACGAGCGGGCCGGCGGCCAGTTGACCTTTATCACCTCCGGCCTGTGGTCGCCTCCGCGGGTGCTAAGCAAACTTAAGGAGGTCCTGGGCGGGCGGGCGCTGATCCTGACTGGCGAAAAGAGCATCGGCGAGGACATGCCCCTGGCCGCCAACGTGTCGGTCTGCATTCCTTATCAGCCCGGGCTTCTCAAGGCGATCGGGCAAAGCCGCCCGGACGTGCTGATCGGAGACGGATTTTTCCAATGGACCAGTTTTGCCCTGGCGCATCGCATTCTGCACGGCACGGGGCTGGTGGTCGGATACGAGCGGACCTTCCATACCGAGCGGAACTCGCAATGGTATCGCACCGCCTATCGCCGGATGGTCCTGCGATACGTCGACGCCGTATGCTGCAACGGCAGCCTGAGTGTGGAATACACGCGGTGGCTGGGCATGTCCCCCGGGCGAATCACGCTGGGGCGAATGGCCGCCGACACCGACGGGCTCAGCACGCAGGCCGGGCAAGTCAGCCAATCCCAGCGGCAGCAGACGCGGGAATCGTGGGAATCGCAGGGCCTGGTGTTCTTGTACGTGGGGCAGTTGATCGCCCGCAAAGGCCTCAAGGAGATGCTCGACGGTTGGTCGCTGTTTGAAAAAGCGCAGCCCGGACAAGGAACGCTGGTGATCGTCGGCCAGGGACCCGAGGAGGGCTCGCTGCGGCGGCAGGCGGCGGAACTGGGCTTGAGATTTGTCCGATTCCAGGGCGCCGTCGATTACGACCAAATCGCCTGCGCCTACGCCTCGGCCGATGCGTTCGCGATCCCGACCCTCGAAGATAATTGGAGCCTGGTGGTGCCCGAGGCCATGTCCTGCGGATTGCCGATCCTGTGCTCCCGGTACAACGGATGCTGGCCCGAGCTGGTCCGTCCGGGCAACGGCTGGGTGTTCGACCCCCTGGACCCGCGGGACATTCAACGAGTTCTGCAACGGGCCCTGGAGAGCCGGGCGAACCTGCCCGCCATGGGCGATCGGTCCCGGCAAATCGTGCGGGACTATTCGCCTGACCATGCGGCCGACGCCCTTTTCAAGGCGTGCGAAATCGCCGTCCAGCGAGGCAAGAACCGGTAAACCGCCTCCTTGGGCGCAGGACGATGCATCTTACCGGGCAACAAAAGAAACGACCTCGCCACGAATTACGCGAATTACGCGAAAACGACAAAGGTAATCACAAAGAGCACCAAGCACACCAAGGGCACCAAGAAGAACATAACAGTGCCATGAGTGAAGTGTCTTGCTGTTCCGCTTGCGGCTTAGCATACCGCCCCCGAAGAAAGGGGGAGGAAAAGATATCCTCTCTCTGCTGTTGCTTTTTCTTCGCCCCGCAGGGGCGGTGGATTTGTAGCCCACCGCGTAAGCGGTGGGGCTCTGACGAACGGATAGGCCAGCCCCGCAGCGGGGCGACACTACGCGCGGGGTGCCTTCTTTCGCCCCTACCGGGGCTTAAGCGGTCGCGCCATGGTCCCACCGCTTACGCGGTGGGCTACAGATCTACCGCCCCGTCCGGGGCGAAGAAACAGCAATAGCCCGGGAAAAAATCTTTTCCGCCCCTGACTTCTTGAGCGGTGTATTTAGCATCTGTTGTTTGTCGTTGTTCACAGGAAAGAAGAAACAGATGCTAAGCCGCAAGCGGAACAGCAAGACAAGTGTCCTCTTTGCCGTTTTCGCGTCCGGGTTGTTTCTTGTCGCTTCTTGTAATTCAAGTTGTTTGGACACTGTAGCACCTGTTACAGGTTTTCTTTCTTCGCCCCGAAGGGGCCAAAAGGATTTGGCCGGGGGCGAAGCGAGTCTTCGAGCGCAGCCCCCGGATTGGCGTCCAATGGGTAATAAGCCCCGAGGGGGCGAAAGGAATTCAGGATGTCGTACACGCAACTGAATTATCACCTTGTCTTCTCGACCAATGATCGCCGCCCCTGGCTGGGGCCGGAAGTCATGCCGCGCCCGCGCGAATATCTCGGCGGGATCCTCCGAAACCTCGGCGGGCAGATGCTCGCCGCAAACGGCCCGGGGGATCACGTTCATGTCGCCACGATCCTGAACCAGAAGAGGCCGCTGATGGATTTGTTGAAGAATTGATCGCGTTACTTGAGCGTCATGGAGTTCAGTATGATCAGCGGTATATCACGCCGTGACATTCGTGCGTTCCGGAGTTTCGCCCCTTCGGGGCTTGAAGCCTTGGGCCCATCCGGGGGCTGCGCTCGAAGACTCGCTGTGCCCCCGGCCAAATCCTTTTGGCCCCTTCGGGGCGAAGAAAAAACCCTGTAACATTGCTACAGTGTCGTTCTTTCGCGTAATTCGCGACTAAGTTTTTTTTCTGTTGGCAATAAGGCGCGATCATCCATCCCTTGGGTGGCTTGAATACGGAGAGGTCTGGCGCGTGCGAATCCTGATCGTGCATAATGCCTATGGCCGCTTCAGCGGCGAGGAAGCGGTCGTGTCGGGCGTCTCGCGGTTGCTTCGCGACAACGGACACGATGTGTCGGAACTAACCCGCACCAGCGAAGAGATCGCCAAAATGCGCCTGGGAAAAGTGCGGGCGATTTTCACCGGCATTCACAGCCCCTCTTCGTGCCGCCGGATGCGCCAGGCGTTGCGGGAACATCGGCCGGACGTCGTCAACGTTCATAACGTCTACCCGCTGATCTCGCCGTCGGTCCTGAAGGTGTGCCGGCAAGAGGGCGTGCCGGTGGTGATGACGGTCCACAACTATCGGCTGATCTGCCCCACGGGCCTGTTCATGACGGATGGGAAAGTCTGCCATCGGTGCCGGGGCGGCAGGGAATACTGGTGCCTGCTTCGGAACTGCCAGGGCAGCAGTCCCAAGCGCTTGGGAT
>CAZYDC010000265.1:0-7339 GCA_964646065.1 uncultured Planctomycetaceae bacterium
CTTATCGGCCAATCAAGATCGTGGACGTGAGATTGTTTACGCAAACTGCTCTAACGAAGGTGCGTTTAACGCCTTACAGCCAACGGCAGGCATAGGTATATTGCCCGTGCCTGGCTGGAGGATAGGGCAACGCTGGCGAGCGACCCGATCGCCAGTCGGGTGCCTGCCATACGGCACAGGCGGTTTTCCTTCGGGAGGGCCCAACCGGTCAACCATCCACTTGGCAGGCCAGGACCAGGCGTTCGGCCACGCCGGGATGGGTCACGGTCCAGTGCCGGCCGGCTCGCTTGATGACGCACCCTTTCCCGCCAATCACCGCTCGCACCTGGCGCAGGCCGGGCAGGGCGATCCTGGCGGTCACGGGGACCGGTACGAGGTCCTCACGCTGGGCGTCGCGCAGGCCGGCGCTGGACAACTCGTTGACCAGGTGAATGACGTATCGCTGCCGGGCGGGCTGGCGCCAGAGGAAGAACTTGACGCATGTCGGCGCCGTGATCCTCACGGCCGGCAGGCCGGAAGCCTGTGCCACCAATTGTGCCGTCAGATGTCGCCACCACGGGTGGCCTAGCAGCCCCGTCAGCCAATAGAGGCCGCTTGAGGTCAGAGTGCCCAACTGGAAGTTGGCGTACACGATCCGCCCGCGTCCATACTTGCGGGTCACAATGGCCGGGCAGTCGATCCAGCCCTTGGCCTTGTCGCGCCGGAAGCGGAACGAAACGAGCGTCTCCCAGTTCTTGTCCGCCTTGATCTCCACGGCCTTGACCGGCAAATGGCAGGAAGGCACGCCGGCGAATCCGTACCTTTCCCGAGTCTCCGTGCCGTCCGGGCGCTTGCCCAGATCCATGTCCTCGCCCAGCCAGTGCTTGACCTCGCGAGAGCTCTTGAAGACCAGGAACTGGTCCGGCGTGGCGGGGATGTCGTCCTCCACTTCGCAGCCGGTGGGCTTGGGATAATGGACCATCTGCGGCGTGGGCGTGACGATGTCGTCCAGGAAGGTCAGGCCTGACCCCTCCCAGAGCAGTTCGCGACCTTGCCGCCGCCCAAGTTCGTCGCGCAGGCCCGTCTCCATCGTCGCCAGCACGGTCCCGCCCGCCTCGACGTAGGCCTGCAATCTCCGCCGTGCCTCGGGCTTCAAGTGGGCGATGTTGGGCAGAACGATGGTCCGGAAATCTTGCAGCTCCAGTTGCTCCACCCAGTCGTCGTGGATCACTTCCGTCGGGAGGTGGCTGTTGAGAAGCGCCTTGTACAGCCCCTGGACTTCGCTAAAGAACGGCTTGTCTTCCGCCTTGTTGGCCGGCCGGTAATAGCTTTCCTGCGCCAGGAAGCTGTAGTGCAGGGCGATGTCGGCGCCGGAGACCATGTCCTTAAGATAAGGCTCGGTCTGCTTGACCCGCCGCAGCAGCGCGGGCAGATACTTGCAGCTTTCCTGGAGGCAGGGCATGCCGCCTGCGGCGAGCGTCAGGTTGTAGTGCGTGACCGCCTCGGCCTTGGGCGTGCCCACGCCAAGCCAGGTGTAGGCGTTGGCCAATCCGCCATTCTTCAGCGCCCGCTCCGCCGACAGCCCCCAGGTCAGCGCCTCGCCATACGTTGCATAAAAAGTGACGCTGCCAATGCCGGGAAAAAGCTCCAGCCCGGGATAGTCCAGGTAGCGGCACATCGCGGGACTGTATGCGGGCTGCCATCCGACGAAGGGATAGGCGCCCGTGTTGCCGATGATCGCCACCCGCGGATCGACGCCTTTTATCGCGTCGTGCAGGAGGCGAATCCATTGTTCGAGTTCGCCTCGCCGCCATCGCAGAAGCTCATGCCAGTCGGGCGAGTCCCAGTCCGGCGTGAGCGGCATGGGCTTGCCGGTTTCCCGCAGGTACTTGGCCTTGCACTGATCGCAGTAGCAGGCCGAGTGCCCCATGGTGCAGTTGTCGAAATAATAACAGTGCGGCCGATATTTGTCGGTGATTTCCCGCATCGTGGACGCCAGCAACCGGCTGAAGCCGGGATTGTTGGGACAGAAGAACGCCCGCGATCGCCAGTTGGTCGCCTCCAACGTCCCTTCCGGCGTGCGCTGCTGCCAGTCGTCGTGGAGCCCGGCAAGGCAGTCGTTCTGGCACGGCGCGGAATAATAGAAACCGTATTTCAGCCCGTGCTTTTTGGCCGCCGACGCCAGTTCGGCCGCCAGGTCCCGCTTGCCCAGCACCGGATGCTTGGGCAGGAACGCGGAGTCGTATAGCACACAGTAATTCTTGATATCCAAGATCAGCACCGTCGCGCCGGCGTGCTTGCAGTACTTGACCCATTCCTCGATGTTGATCGTCCGCACCCGTTCGGTGCAGTCGAGGTTGCGGAAGACCTGCCGAAACTCGTTGGTCAGATAGTTGTTGGTTGCAGTCATCGTTTCTCACCTTTTCAATAGGCCCGTCCGCTGACGATCGTCGCCAGATCCGGAAGTTCATGGGGGGCCATCTTATCCGGGACTGGGCTATCGTCAATTCCCCGGCATTGGCGGTTGCCACCAGAACAGCTTCCAATACGCCTGATCCGTCGCATAACAGTCGATCGGATCCTTGGCGACGTCGAATTCCGGCGGGAGAATGCCGTAACGCTTCATCTCGCGGACGTAGTCTTTGTTAGGCTTGAAGCCGCCGGCCTGATCGAATCGCGTGGCTCTCATTCCCAGCGACGCATACGTGCCGACATATGGCGCGCCGCACTCGATCCACAGACGGACCGTCTTGCGCTCCAGCGGCGTGGCGCCGACATCGTGGTGGGCCGGGTCGAACAATTTGAGCAGCCGGCTGGCCGACGAACCGATGCTGCGCGGCGGGCGGTTGCCCTGGGCATCGTGGCCGTGCGCAACCAACCCACGATCCATGACCGTGACGTAGCTCAGCGACCACCAATCCTTGGGTTCAACGCTCAGCACGACATCGCCGTCCTTTTTCCGCGGGTTGTGGCAGGAGACGCAGTGCTTGTCCAGCAGCGGCTGGATGTCCCGTGTGAAGTCCATTACATCCGGCACATCAGGAATCGGCTCGATGCGGGCGGGCGGCTTGCGAAGCGCCATCAGGCCGGCGCGGTCGCGGGGTGTATCGCCGCGGTTTTCATGGCAACCGGAGCAACCCACAATTTCACCCGGTTGCACGGTGAAGAAACTCTGCATCCGCTTGACGGACATGTCATTTTCGTCCAGGGCCACGAAAAACAAGCTGCGGAGCGCCGGGACCTCGGCGAAGGCTGATCCGTCCGGCTCTACGGGAATCGTGCCCAGGATCCTGGGCAGTGTGAAGGTGCCGTCCTTGGAGATCGGCTCCATGGTGCCGCTGAAGTTGATCGGCTTGGGCAGCGTCTCCAGGACCAGCAGTTTCTTGATCTCGCCCGGCTTCACCCCCCCCATGTTCCGCCCGTGAGTTACGTCGGCCAGCACAATCCGGCCGGTCTTCCGCGAAAGATCGACGTGGCCGTCGATCACCGGCTCCCTTGGGCGGGGCATCAGCGGCACCGGCTCATGACACTGTAGTATACCGGCGGGGTTTGGAAGCGCGTAAAGCAACTGTGTCTCGCCCTTGCCATTCATCAAGAAGATGCCAGGCGGTCCGGCCACCAGCATGCAGTCTTCCGAAAACGCATACGGGTCCCGGAACAGTTGTTTGCTGACCTGACGGGCTGAATCCAGTTCATCCGGGCCCCGGTCCGGATCCACGATGGTGATGTAGCCCATATGCTCGGGCTCGCCATGGCCGGGCGAGAACGAAGCGACGACCTTGTTCGTGCCGGGGATCGGTTTGGCGTCCAACATGACCGTGCCGGGATGCATGTTGCCGAAATAGACCCTCTGCCCGGTGCCGTCGGGATTCATGGTCCACAGGTGATGATACTGAACGCGGCTGCGATCGACATATTCCCAGCGCATGTGGATCACCCTGCCGTCCGGCAAGACCCAGGGCGTATTGTCCTGTTCGATATTGGCCGAGACCGGGCGGATGTTGCGGCCGTCACCGTCGCAGCGGTGCAGGTTGGCCACTTGGGCCATCCAGCAGTTGACCCATCGCCGGCAGCGCGACGACCCAAACATGATGCCGCCGTCCGGCAGATAGCAGGACTCGAAGTCATCAAACGGGCCATCCGTCAGTTGCCGAAGACCGGTGCCGTCTATGTTGATCTCGTGCAGGTGGTAGTACTCGGTTCCGCCCTTGCGGTAGGCGAAAAGGATTTTTTTTCCGTCGTAATGGACCTGCGGATCGCGCACGCCTCCGCGCGGATCGTCGAGCAGCACCGTGAGTTTGCCCGTGCGCAGGTTCAGGCGGCACAACCGCCCGCCTTCGCGATAGCCCTTGTGGGCGGGCCCGTCGGCGTAGTAGCCGAAGTTGACGTACCAGTGGTCCGTCCCGGGGGCGCGCACGGCAAAGATGATCTCCTCGACGCCGGCCATCGGACCTTTGAGCGCAGGCTCAAGCAGCTTGGGGCTCTCGCTCGCCAAAGAATGCGCCGCGCCCAGGCCCATACTCCAAGCCAAAGATGCCACGATTGTCCAAACCGGCACGGGGTGTTTCATCCGCGGGCTTCCTTTCCTGACTGAAGGTGCTTGAGCTGACATTTGCCCAATGACCTCTCGCTGACGACCGTCATCAACGATATGCATGATCCTACCGTGCTTCCGCATTGCGACAAGTAAATTTGTGGCGTTCCAAAGCCTTTCAAAGTTTTCCGGACGGACTCTCCTATTAGTTCTTAAGCGGTGCCGTTTGAACATTCTTGAGTTCGACTCCTTCCGTGCGGAAGGCCATCTTCTTCACAATTAGACCGGGACGATAAGTAATCATTGTGCGCTGTCCCGCGATCTCAGCATCAACAAGTGATCCTCCGATTTTATCGCAGCCTTTGACAATCACGCGCACTGTAAAAGGTTCATCAAGGCCGATGAGGTTCTCGATCGCGTAGTTGCCCGCTCCTTGCGGCGCGCCGCCTTCGCGCAGAGACTTCTCTTTCGCCGCAAAATTATCCAATGAGCCAAGTCCGAATTGCGCGCGCCGATCATCCAAACAGATCTGCAGTTCGCAGGAAGCGTGCTCACCGGCCTCCGGGAGGAATGAAATGCCGAACTTGCATCTCCTCGCCGCGACGGGCTGAACCTTGAAGGTCAGCAGGAAGGATTTGCCGCCCGCCGGAAGCGTTGTTGATTCGCCAATTTGTGCCGCAAGAATTTCAGGCTTCCCTGTTTCGGGCGTTATTTCCCTCATCCACTTCGATCCGATCCTCCCGTCGGGAAATTGGACCAACTCGCGGATAACGAGATTGCCGCCCCAGCCGTTGATTGGAATCCACGCCGCCATGAGGAATCGGCCGCCCGTGATTTCTGTGATCGAGGGAACATTTGAGCCATCGTAGAAGTCGAGTCCTTTACGGACGATGTCCTCATAGGCCCAGTTCGGCGCGTCGGCGGGCTTCGACCAAAGTCCCGTGAAGCCACCGATGATGTAATCGAACTGACCCCAGCGGAAGAAGAAGGTGCAATCACCTCCGGGCGGGAAGCCGGGATGGATGCAATACCAGCCGCCGTCTACCGATTCGGATTCCCAAATTCCGTTCGACTGATAGTTGGCCATGAGTCGCAATTTGCCGCTGGGGTCGGTATAGACGCTTGGGTTTTCACAGGGGTGGAACATGATGTGAGACTTCTTGAAGTGCGCGATGCCATCCTCGC
This sequence comes from uncultured Planctomycetaceae bacterium, assembly GCA_964646065.1. Classification (GTDB taxonomy): domain Bacteria; phylum Planctomycetota; class Phycisphaerae; order SM23-33; family SM23-33; genus CAZYDC01. Next base: position 5,699 of record CAZYDC010000265.1, read on the forward strand.
AGACGGAGTAGGTCGAGCCTGCCGGCATACCGGGTGTAGTATCGCGCTTGAATGCGCCCGTGCGCCCGTTCTTGTTGAGGTAATCCCATTGCGCCGGCAGCGTCGTCTTTTCCCGCGGATAAAGGCGCGTGGTGTGCAGACCGTAGCTGAGGCAGAGCTTGTCTTTGAAAACGAAGGGCACGCCCGTGCCGATGCATTCCCATTGTTCCTCCAGAGGCGTCGCGGCTTCATGTTCGGTCCACGTCTTGAAGTCTTTCGTCGAGATGTGTTCAAAATAGTGCGCGCATGAAAACTTGCTCCCGTGATGGCGGCGATCATACAAATAGAATACGTGGTAACGTCCCTGAAAAGAGATCGTCGCCACATCGCCGACCCAGTTATTGTGTCCCGGAGGTGTCCAGTACTGAATGCCGGGCGAAGTGTGAGCCCTCTTCGCCTGTTGTTTTTCAGGTTGGATGGCAGGGAAGTAAATCGCCGCATTCTTCACAAAGCTGCCAACCAGCTTCCATGAGATCTTATCTGCCCAACGCGGGTAACCAAAGGGGAAGTCGTTATCGAGCAGTTCGCCGTCAACATACATTGTCCAGTTTACGCCTGAGAAGTGAAGGACGATTTCGTGTTCGCCTTCGGGCTTCTTGAGCAGGGCCAGAGGAATGCCGATGGTCATATTCCGCCAGTCCGGATGTTCGCTTGAATGGAGCGTGACAGTCGCCTCCAGGACAGGCACCGAGCCATCAGGCATCTTGAACGACGGATAGTTTTGTCGGGCACGGTCGAGCGGATCATGCTGACGGAGACGGACGCCAAGCACATTCGGTATTTCCAGAATGGTTTGTTCGCCGATGAACGTCTTCAAACGCACCGTGAATTTGACTGTGAAACCCTTGGCCGTATCCGCGGGCGCAGCGAGTTCCGTCTGAGGACTCTGCGCGGTGAGGGTTCCATGTGCGGGTCGTGTAGAATTAAAAAGCCATATCGCGCTCGATAACTCAACCATTTGCTCATCACCTTGTCTTCTGGGGTTGTTGCTGACGTCGAGGAACTGCTCCGACATTTCCGATGACCTCTCGCCGACGGCCACCGCCGGCGATGGTAACGATTCTACCGGGATTGGGCGTGATATTACACGTTTCGTCCATGGCGATGCATTCCAACACGTTTACAAGGTTCCGGAAGAGGTCGATAATGATATTCATGCGCCCCCGATACCACGAAAGTCCTCCGATGGCAACCGATCAAACCGTCCGGGAACAAGATCGGAGACTGCGGCCTGCAATCTGGCGAAATCGCCCCTCGAAATTGTGGCTATTGGACGTACGTTGTTCAGTACCATTCCTGCTGGCGTCCGGGCGGCTCAAATCGGCGACAATGCGGCAGAGGACTATTTCGGATCCTTCTTAGGCTTCAAGAGGTCGGAGAACCACCCACCGCTGCCCTGTCCGCCGCGGCGGTCCTGCGCCGATGGCTGTTTGGCGTTCTTGCCGGCGGCCACCGTTTTGTCCCTCCGGCCGGAACCCGGCTGGCCACCCTGCCATTGCAGCGGAACCGCAGGCTTTGTCTTCAAGGACAAGGCGATTCGGTTGCGCTCCAGGTCCACCGATATCACCGTCACCATCACCTTCTGCTGGACCTTTACGACAT
>CAZYDC010000266.1:0-7337 GCA_964646065.1 uncultured Planctomycetaceae bacterium
TCTTTCTGTATTCTTACCTTCATTCCTATTCTTTGCTTTTCTCAGCTTCCTCAGCTTCCTCAGCGACTAATCTCCGTTGGCATTTTCAGAGGAGAATGATGAAATGCAGAGCCGGAATTTCAACTCTTCACTTCTGCCTTCTGCGGTTCGACATTCGAATGTTCGTCAGTTCGCTGTTTTTTGCCTGCAGGGGCGTGACACTCATGGGCAAGATGCCCATGCTACGTTCTGAGATAGTTTCTAAAGCCCTCCTCCTTCCTTGTCGATGAAACCCCATGTTGCCGCGGCGGCGTCCCCGGAGCGGCTGGGGGCCGGTCGGGCTGTGGCTATAACGGAAGGGTCTGGAGGAACAGAGATGACCAAGAGGATTCCGCCGCTACTCTGCGCCGCGGTGCTGCTGTGTTGGGGTTCTGAACTTCGCGCGTCGCATTCCAACGGCGGATGCGCGCAATGCCACGTGACGCACAACTCTGCCGCCAACTCCGACGTTCCGTTGTGGAAGGGCCCCAACGGATTGGACGCGGCGCCGGCATTCACGGTTTACAGCAGCCCGTCCTTCGACGCGTTGGGCACCGACATCGGTCAGCCCACCGGTGCCAGCAAGCTTTGCCTGGGTTGCCACGACGGAAGTTCCAAAGACATCAGTTCCAACCCCGACCCCAAGCTCACGTTCAGGGCCGCGGACCTGGCCATGTCGCACCCGGTCTCCTTCACGTACGACAGTTCCCTGGCGGCAAGGGTCCGCAGCGGTTCGCTGAAAGACCCGTCGGTTGCGCTATCGGGGTTGGGCGGCACGGTTCAGAGGGACCTGCTGGACGGACAGGGGAAGGTGCAATGCACCTCGTGCCACGACGTACACTCCTCGGGCAAGGGCGTCGCCTTGCTCAGGTACGACTACGACCCCGCTCAAGGCACCGACGTGATCCTGTGCAGGACATGCCACAATAAGTAAGACGTGGGGCGTAGAGCGTAGGGCGTAACAGCGAAGAAACAGCAGAAAAAGCGCTGACCGGCAAGCCGACTTGAGACTCGGCTTGCCGGTCAGCGCTTCTGTTCGCCGTTACGCCCTACGCCCCACTCCCCACGCTCTACTTCCCCGGCGCGGTCGCCGGAAGGGTCGCGGGGCGAGGCCTGGTGGTCGCGATCTTCGCCTTGTTGGAGTTGCCGAACGCGAGGACGCTGATCTTGTTCTTGCCGAACTCGTCGGTCAGAAACAGCAGGTATTCCGCCTCGAAGTCCTTGCTCACATATTGCCGGAAATAGGGCAGGCTGGAGGTGTCGATGGCCAATCCGGTCGGCATGTCGGTGCTGTCGGGGCCGTTGGTGCGGTCGCCGAAGTAGAGCAACAGTTGTCCCTCGGGCGAGAAAATCTGCACCTTGTTCCACTGGGAATCGCAGACGTACACGATGCCCTTGGGGTCGATGGCAATACCCTTGGGCCTGGCGAACTCGCCCGGACGGTCGCCCGGCAGCCCCAGGGGTTTGAGGTACCTGCCTTCGACGTCGAACCGCTCGACCGAGCTGCTTCCGGTGTTGGCGACGTAGATTATGGAGGCGGGGCTGATGGCCATGTTCGTTGGCATGTTCAACTGGCCGGGGTCGAAACCTTTGGACGAAATCGTGCGCAAGAGCTTTCCGGCCTTGTTCCAGACCTCGATCTTTCCCCCGGCGACGTCCACGACAAACAGTTCGTCGCCCCGGATCGCCAGAGAGATGGGCGTGCATCGCTTGTCGTCTCCGATGGACCGCACGAACTTGTCGTGCGAGTCGAAGACAGCCACCATGCGCTTCTGCGTGTCGCAAACGTACTTCGTGCCGTCGGCGTCGATGGCGATATTGACGGGGGTATCGATCAGATCGGGCGTTCCCAGCGTGCCGCTGGTCTTGTTGGCAAAATCCACGAAGTAGACGCAGTGCTTGGCCAGGTCGCAGATGTAGATCCGGGCGTTCCAAGCGGCAATCCCGTAGGGGCTGACGATCTTTCTCCGTTCACTTTTCCTGGCTCCGACGACGAAGTCCGTAAAGGAAGTTCCGGTATGGCCGCTCCAGGCGTCGAGGTTGCTGAAACTCATCAGGAATTGAAGTCGCGGCAAGTCAGGCGGCGGGGGGTAAAAAACGGGCTTGCCCTGGCCTTCCGGAGCGGTGGGCGCGCAACCGGCGGCAATGCCCAGGAGAATGACCGCCGGGAGCCACCGAGGCCTTGAGAGTCGAGGCTTATTCATGAACGCAACTCCTTGTCTGCAACCTGGGTCTTCATAGGACGACTCCGGCGTGCGGCCGGCACGTAATTGATAATTATATGCAAGTGCCGTTCCATTTGTGTAAAACCTTAATCAGTCAGCTATAATACTCGTCAAATACGGTTGCTTCGACATCCGGTCCTCGGGTCTTTTTAGACAAGAGATCGATAGCCGTTCGATGCCTGGTTCCGCGGCAAGATCATGGCACATGATTTGCAAGAGGAACTTGCTGATGATAATTTGTGTGCCAGCTTCATCGAGTGCGGCGAGGCCGAACCCCCGACCCGCCCGGCAGGTCACTTAATGAAACGGCAAGTCGCCAGGTCCGCGTGGCCGCGCTGTTGCGGCCCGGCCAAGGTCCGATGTCGGAGACAACGTGTCAAGCAATCAGGATAATCGGCGGGACTCGAGGCGTGCCGCGTTTGGGCACTGCCTGCGCTGGGCTGTGCCGGCGGTTGTCCTTCTGGGCATGGTCCTGGCGACCGGATGCGACGAGGTCACCAAGTACCGCGTGCTGTCCTTTTTCTTTGACGGCGTGCCTCCACCGCCGGGAATGGTGGTGGCCAACAATGCCAAACAGCCCGGGACCGGTCCGTCCACCGGCCCCGCCAGCAAGCCCCGCGAGGAAGCCGTCGCTTCCATCCACGCCCCCTTCGCCGGGCACCAATGCATGGCGTGCCATTCGTCGGAAAGTTCTTTTCAGGCGGCCACCGGAGTGGAAGCCTGCGGGAAGTGCCATCCGTCCTATTACGAGAACAAGCCCGACGACTGGACGCACGGGCCCGTGGCCGTGGGCAGGTGTTCCATGTGCCACAAGGGCCACAAGTCCCAGTACCCTGGCCTGCTGGTCAAACCGCAACCGGAGTTGTGCTTCGGCTGCCATCAATCGGTCCAGGTATTGTCTCGCCCGTACCACGCGCAGGCGGCGCGGGTTCCTTGCTCCCAATGCCACGACCCGCATTCGGCGGGGAACCGGCTGCTGCTGGCCGATTCGCGGACATACCGGAGGCGGGAGTTTGCACGAAAATATCTGCCTTCCCCGCACGCGGCCTGGAACAAGCAGCAGTGCAACAACTGTCACCAGTCCGAGCGCTCCAACCTGTTGCGTTCGGACGTCAACACCGTCTGCCTGGCCTGCCATAAGGATATCCAGTCTCCCGCGGCCACGTCGGCCCCGTCGTTCTCCATGACCGCTCTCCTGGTGAAAGTGCCGCTGCACGATCCGGTGCGCCGCGGGCAGTGCATCTCCTGCCACACGCCGCACCGTTCCACCCGGCCGCACCTGATCAAGCCCATCGCGGAGCAAGTCTGCTACCAGTGCCACAATTCCAAGGAGATTCAGAACGACGCGCATCCGCCGGTTCACCGGGCCGATTGCCTCCTCTGCCACGCCGGGCATTCCTCGCCGATCAAACACCTGCTCAAGCCCGGCATTGAACCCGCCATGCCGCGAACGATGGGCGCGACCACCTCCCCGTCCGCGACCGCGTCCCCGTCGGCAACCACGTCCCCCTCGCCGCCCACGAGGAAGTGGCCATGACCCGGCCATGGGTTGGCGGGACCATCTTTTTCCTGTTGATCGCCCAGGCGGCCCTGGCGGACGAAGACGTCGTCGAGCAGCCGATCGCGCCCTTCCGCATCCTGGACCAGGGCGGGGACTTGTTCGCCCACGTCCGCGCGCAGAGCGAAAAGCAGACCTACGCCGCCCTGACGCAAAAGGAGAGCGAGTTCTACGCGGAAGAAGGGATCGACCTGCGAGCGCGAGGTTATATCTACCATCCGAACCTCATGGAGTGGGACGCCAGCGTCCGCCTGGGCCTGCTCCAGGATGACCTGACGGTCAACGGGCAGAATCTCAACACGAACGGCACGCTGCTGGGGTACAACCTCTCGGCGCTGCTGTTCAAGGAGAAGTTCATTTCGTTCCATCCCTTCGCCAGCCAGAGCCAGGACACACAGGCGCGCGACTTCGCCCCCAGCGTCCAGACGAAGGACCAGCGGTACGGCCTGGAGACGACGACCAAGGGGCCGTTCCCCGCCTCGCTGCTGCTGGAGCAGGTCATCACTCATCAGTCGGGCGATTCGCTGGACGTGGACAAGACCACCAATCACCTGCGATTCACGATCGCCGACCAGCGGAACCCCGACTGGATGACCCAACTGGTGTACGACCACCAGGACACTGCCGAAACGGACGTCGTATCCAACCCCGGCGCGCCCTCGAGTTCGCTGAGCCTTCCGGCCCACATCGACGAACTGGACCTGAACAATCTCTGGCGGTTTGGGCCGGGGCCCGACAAGAGCTCCCTGACCGGCACGGTGCATTTCCTCAACCAGACGGGATTCTACCAGAACAGGGATTTCCTGGTGGATGAACTGCTCAACCTGAAGCACACGCCCACGTTCTCCACCTTCTATCACATCTTGTACGACAACGACCAGGTGCAGTCCCAGCCCAACGACACCCTGACCGGCGAGGCCGGCTTCCGCCAGAAGGTCTATGACAGCCTCAATATCACCGGGAGGGTGGATTACTCGGATAACAAATTTGAAGGAGGCTCGCAGTCGACGGAGGGCGGGTTCCTCGAGTTTGACTACAAGAAGGAGACCCCCATCGGGCTGTACGTTTCCACCTTGCTGCTGGGCCTGGAGGACACAAAGCAGACGACGGCCAACGGCGTCAGGCCCATCTTGAACGAACCGGTCACCCTGACGGGGATCACCTTCGTAAAGTTGTCCCAGCCGGGCGTCGTGTCGGGCACGCTCGTCGTTACCAGCGTCGACCACACGAAGACATACATCGTGGGCGTCGATTACACGGTTCAGACGCTCGGCGCCTTCACGGAGATCGCCCGGCTGCTGCCCACCACCAACATCACCGACGGGCAAACCGTTTTGGCCAGCTACTCCGTCGCCGCCTCGCTCAACGACACGTATACCACGGACACCCTCAACTGGAACAACCGCATCAACCTCAAGGCGATCCCCGTGGCCCTCTACGTGAACTATCATCTCCACGACCAGCACCTCACCTCGGGCCAGGATCCCCACAATCTGGACAGGATCCACGACCTGCTGGGCGGGGCCGAACTGAACTGGCACGACCTGCTGGTGGCGCTGGAGTACGAGAAGGTCGACCAGATCCTTTCGCCGCCCTCGACGGCCCAGCGCGTGCGGGCGAGCTACCGCCGGCAATTCACCCGCGATTTCGAGGGGTCCATCGGCGGCAACTTCGAGACCCTCAAGTACCAGGACGCCGCCCAATTCGACCTTCAGAACGGCAAGGATTTCATGAACACCCTGGGCGGGTTTCTGAACCTCACCTACAAGATCCGGGCCAACAGCCTGCTGCGGTTCCGCAGCGAGTATATTCAGACCAAGGGGCAGCAGGACACCGATCTGTTCCGCAACTCCCTTTCGTGGGAGTGGTCGTACGAGAAACTGGATTTCTCCGTGGAAGGCCGCTATGACCTGTTCGACCAGGAAGGCACCAGCGGAAGCCAGGAAGTGCTGATGTTCAACGTGCGAAGGAAATTCTGACATGTTCAATTGGCCACTGAGTCGCAAGGCATGGTTCGAGGCCGCGCTGGGCGCCTGTCTGTGCGCGGCCCTGTGCTCCGGGTGCGAACCGTCGGTTGCCGAGTTTCATCCCGTCTGGCCGCCGCCGCCGGCGCCGCCGCGGATCGTGCATGTCAAGACCATCCGCGGGCCGGCGGACCTGGGCAAGCCCAATCTCTTCGAGGCCATCGGCGACCTGCTGTCGGGGCGGCATCCCGTGACCCTCCTGAGGCCCAGCGGAATCGCCGTCGGGCAGGACCGGTTCCTGTACGTCACCGATCAGGAGCTCCAGGCCGTCCTGGTCATGGACATGACCTCCTCGCACCTGACGCTGATCGAACGCGCGGGGGAAACGTACTTCGTCTCGCCCGTGGGCGTCGCGGTCTGCGGAGAGACGCTGGCCGTTTCCGACAGCGCCCTCAACGTCATCTTCCTCATGAGCCTCGACGGCAAACTCCTCAAAACGCTGAATAAGCCCGGCGGGTTCAAACGGGTCAGCGGACTGGCGTACAACTCGAAGGACAAGCTCCTCTATGCCGTGGACACGCTGGCCAACGAGGTCTGCGCGTTCCGCCTGCCCGAAGGCAAGCTGGTCCGGCAGTTCGGATCCAGCGGAACCGAGCCCGGGCAGTTCAATTTTCCCACGCACGTTTTCCTCGACGCCTCGGGCAGAATCTTCGTCTCCGACTCGCTCAACTTCCGCGTCCAGGTGTTCGATCCCGCGGGCCAGTACCTTTTCCACGTCGGGCGGCTGGGCGACGCCAGCGGGCACATGGCCGTGCCCAAGGGCATCGGGGTCGACAGCTTCGGGCACATCTACCTCGTGGATTCCTACTTCAGCGCGATGCAGATTTTCGACCAGCGAGGCCGATTCCTGCTGGTCATCGGCGGCGAACCGGGCGATGCCCCGGGATCCTTCCGCACCCCCGGCGGGCTGGCCGTCGATTCCAAGAACCGAATTTACGTGTGCGACAGTTATAATAATCGCATACAGGTGTTCCAGTACATTGGAGGCCCTAATGATGAAGAGCCGACCACCACAACCGCACCATAACGCAAGCGCCCTGGCGCTGGGCTTGCTGGCCGCCTTGGCCTGCCTGTTGACGTCGGGGTCATCGGCGCGAGCCCAGGCCGGCTCCAGGATGGCCATGACCAAGCACAACCTCACCGCCTCCGGGACGGGCGCCATCCACGTCGCCGGGCAGGGCGACATGTGCAAGTTCTGCCACACGCCCCACGCCAGCAATCCCATCGGCCCCCTGTGGAATCGCCTGGACAAGGGAGTCTATTACAAGACCTACGACAGTCCCACGCTGGTCGCCCACGTCGGTCAGCCCACCGGGTCGTCCCGGCTTTGCCTGAGCTGCCACGACGGCACGATCGCCTTGACGCAGACCTACAACTCGCGAAACGCGCCGCAGGGCTCCGTCTTCATCTCGGCCGGCGACAAGGGCTACATCGGCACGGACCTGAGCGTCCACCACCCCATATCGTTCGTGTACGACGATACGCTGGCCGGCAAGAAGGGGCAGATGCGCA
>CAZYDC010000267.1:0-7335 GCA_964646065.1 uncultured Planctomycetaceae bacterium
CAAGTACGTCATCCATTACGAAGACGGCAAGAACGTGACGCTGATGGTGACGGCCAAGAACATGATCGACTGGAGCGGCTACCCCGGCAAGCAGCGCTTCCCGATGGAGGAAGGCACGTTCTCGACGGTCGCCGAGACCGTCCCCTCGCCGATGTTCGGCCACGGCAGTTACTACCGCATGGAATGGACCTCGCCGGCCGACCGCCGCGCGGTGGCCATCAAGAGCATCGAGTTCGCCAGCGACGGCGCCTGCGTACCCGTCCTGATCGCCATCACCGGTGTCATGGAGTGGTGAGGCGTAGCATGGGCGTCCCGCCCATGAGTCTCACGGGCATCTTGCCCGTGTCTTCGCTTTTGTCGTTACCTTGCGAAAGAAAACAAAGAAGAAACTACCACGGGCGGGACGCCCGTGAGACTCATGGGCAGGATGCCCATGCTACGCTTTCGCTCTTGCGAATCGCGGGCTGTTGGTTATGCTGTTGTGTCATTATGGATGAAGAATCGAACATGGATGAACCGCAAGTTCCCGCCGAGGATGGCGGATGCGACGACGCCGAATCGACCGAGCCGGCCGTGACCGAATCCGCCGACGATTCCGGCGACGAAACCGCTGACGCTTCGTCCGAAACATCTGAGCCCACGGTTGAGTCGCCCGAGTCCCAGGCCGCATCAGCCGAGGAAACGCCGGCCGATACCGCGCCCACCGATACCCCCTCAGCGTCCGCCGAGGCGCCGCCCGCGCTTACCGAAGCGGAGGTCGCCGCCATCGTCGAGGCCATTCTCTTTACTACCGACGCCCCGCTGCCGCCGGGCAAGATCGCCCAGGTGGGCGAGCTGCCGGGCGCCAAGGCCGTGCGAGCCGCCATCGCCACGCTCAACGAGCGGTACGAACAAATGGGCTGCGCGTTCCGCATCGACGAGATCGGCGGCGGATTCCAGATGCTCACGCAGAGCCAATATCACGACGTGCTGGAGCGGCTGACCAAGGTCCGAAGCGACTCCAAGCTTTCGCAGGCGGCCCTGGAGACCCTGGCCATCATCGCCTACCGCCAGCCGATCCTTCGGGCCGACGTGGAGGCCATTCGAGGCGTCGCCAGCGGCGAGGTTCTTCGAGGGTTGCTGGAAAAGGGCCTGGTGAAGATCGTCGGCCGGGCCGAGGTCATCGGCAGGCCGATGCTCTACGGAACCACGCGGAAATTCCTGGAAGTGTTCGGCCTGGGCGCTCTGGAAGACCTGCCCCGCGTCGAAGAACTGCGAAGCGGCGCCAAAGCCCCCGCCGCCACTCCGCAAACCCCGGCCCAAACCGCGTCTTCGGTCCCTCCGGCCCAAACACCGCAGGCCCCTACCCCACCGGTCGAGAGCGCCGAATCCGCGCAGACCGAAACTCCGCAAGCACCGTCGGAAAATCCCGCGCCCGAAAAATGAAGAAATGTGGATTTCGGATTGCGGATTAAAGAACGAAGAAACGGCAAAGAAACGCATCTTGGCGCCTCTTTGCCGTTTCTTCGTTTTTTAATCCGCAATCCGAATTCCGCAATCCGCAATTCTTCTCACGCGGCGACTGCGGCGTGTTCCTCCACCTGGAGTGTCGCCGTGGGCACGCGAAGGATGCTGTCCATTCCGAAGGGCCCGGGCTCGACGCCGAAGGCCGCGTAGTCCGCGAACCACTCGCCGTCGGCGCAGTAGCGGAAACGAAACTCCCCGGCCGGCAGCTTCATTTTGGCGCACCAATAGCCGTCCCTGCGCGAGGACATCGGCAGCTCGCTGTGCCGCCAACCGTTGAAATCGCCCACCAGATGTACCTGCGCCGCCTGCGGGCGGTAGAAAACAAACTCAACCCAGTCGCTTTCGATTCTCACCATGTCAAATTTCCTATCGCACCCAAAGCGCTATACACTTATACCTGTATCGGACGCCCTGGCGCGCGACTTGAAAAAGAAAACCCTAAATCTTCAACCGTCGGCCGGCGGGCAGTCTGAAGTGCTCCCGCAAAGGCATAAGAAGAAACGCCTCACGGCGGCGCTGCAAGCGAAGAAGAGGCTCCCCGACGGACACCCCGATCCATGAAAGCGGAGTCTTAGTCGCTGAGGTAACAGAGAAACTGAGAAAAGCAAAGAGCTATGAAGGAAACAGATAAAGCTCTTCATCCTGCTATTTCGCACCGTCTTTACTGTTCCTCAGTTTGTCTGTAACCTCAGCGACTAACCTGCTTTAACCGTGATCTTACCAGCGGAACAAGTAGTGACTATTTCAGCAAACCCCTTATTTTATGGCAAATCCTGACTGCAATGTACAAAAATGTGAACTCCAAAGTGTACATTAAATCAGGGGGGTCCGAAAATAATAAGTTTTTTTTATTTCCTTTAGCCACCGTCGTTTATCCGTCGCTCGGGAATTCTTGCGAACAAGAATGTGAACTCCAAACTGTTCACAACGGGTAATAGTGGAGGCGCTCGTTGTGCTTCCCGGAGTGTCCGGAGACCCTGGACCGGACGCCCGAGGCCAGGATGGCCAGTCCGGCTTCGTCAGAACTACGCCGTGACATGCTGGACCGAAAGGCAAGAGCGTAGATGCGGATGAAATAAAGGAGCTGTCCGTGGCACCCGTACGGGTGCGGGCACAGATTGAAAACCTGCGCCACGACAACCAAAGAGCCCAACCGGTGACGGCCGGCAACGCCGCCCGCCGGCAACGATGACGGCCATACCTGGCCGCCGTCAGAGGAGAGTCCCTATGATAAATTTGACAGTCGAAAATTCGAAGAGGCACATTTTTGAGGGTCCAAAAGACATAAAATGTTATGTGAAAGCCACTTGCGATTTTAGACACGGGGGCCAACAGGCGCAAACAGGTTCCGGTGGCTTCCCAGCGCGTTCTAATGAGCCGCCTGCGCGTTGGGGTGGCTTCCCAACGGGTTCCAATAGGTTCCGAATGTTGCGTTTGGACGGTCAAATCTCGCGCCAGACCCTGGTTTTCGCCGGCCGGGCGTGTGCGAGTGGCCCGCGAAAAATCGCGCCTCGCGCGCACTCTATTGCGAAGTCAGGCCAGACCTTGCTTGCATTGGCTGCCCGGAGTTTTTACACTCGGGTCTGTGGATCTGTTGTTAAGGTTTTCGGAATGACTATTGCTTACTTTGATTGCTTTGCCGGAGCGGCCGGCGACATGATCGTCGGCGCGATGCTGGACGCCGGGGCGGACTTCGCCGCCCTTCAAGTCGAGCTGGCCAAGCTGGGCTTGCCGGGCTACCGCTTGCAGGCCGCCGCGGTCCAGCGCACCGGCATGGGTGGAACGCATTTCCAGGTCGAGCTGGCCGAGCACGACCATCACCATCGCCACCTGGCGGAAATCCTGGACATGATCGACCGGGCCGGGCTTTCGCCCGCCGCAGCCGCAAACGCCAAGGCCGTTTTCCAGCGCCTGGGCGAGGCCGAGGCCAAGGTGCATCGCGTATCGGTGCAGGACGTGCATTTTCACGAGGTCGGCGCGGTGGATTCCATCGTGGACATCGTGGGCGCGTGCGTGGCCTTCGACCTGCTGGGCGTGGACGAGGTGTTCTGCTCGCCGATCCCCTGCGGCAGCGGCACGATCGATTGCGCCCACGGCAGGCTGCCGGTCCCGGCGCCGGCCGTCGCGGCCTTGCTCGTCGGGGCCAAGCTGGCCGAAAACCCGCTGACCGGCGAAGTCACCACGCCCACCGGTGCGGCCATCCTGACCACGCTGGCGAAATCCTACGGGCCGCTGCCGGCGATGGACATCCAAGCCGTCGGCTATGGCGCGGGGTCGCGAGAAACCGGTGACATGCCCAACCTGCTCCGCGTTTTCGTCGGGGCCAAGAGCGACGCCGGCGACGCCGACACCGTCGTCGAGCTCAGCGCGAACCTGGACGACTGCACCGGCGAGATCGTCGGGGCGACCTTGGCCACGCTGATGGAAATGGGTTGCCTGGACGCATGGGCCTCGCCGATCTACATGAAAAAGAACCGCCCGGCGTTTCTGCTGAGCGCGCTGTGCTCGCCCGCCGACGCCGACGCCGTCGAGGAAGCGATCTTCCTCCAGACCAGCACCTTCGGCGTCCGCCGCCGGACCTGCACGCGGAGCAAACTCCACCGCGAACACCGCACCGTGGAAACGCCCTACGGGCCGGTGCGCGTGAAGCTGGGCCTTCGGCGCAGTTCGGCCCTGAGCTCACTGCCGAAGGGCGGCCAGATCATCACGGCCGCGCCGGAATTCAGCGATTGCCAGTCGGCCGCCGCCTCGCACCACGTCAGCGTGCGGGAAGTCATGGCCGCCGCCCTGCGGGCGTACTCCACTCAGAGCCCCATCGAAGGAGGCTCGAAATGACGACCTCCGAAATTATTATCGTCGCCGCGGCGTGCAGCACGATCGTCGGCTCGGCGGTTTTTCTGCTGATGGCCGGGCGATTGCGAGGCGGCGAGGCCGCCGCGCAAAAGGGCGAGGTGACGGCCGAGCAGCTTCGCGGCGTGAGCGAACTGACCGGGCAACTCGAACGGCTGGTAAAGGACATCGACGGCAAAATCGCCGATCACCTTTCCCGCATCGACGCCGCCATGCTCCGGGCCGACGCCAAGGCGGCGCAGTTGCGACAGGCCGCAATGATGGCCGCGCCGGAACAACCGCTCGATGCCCCGGAACTTACACAGCTTGCCCAAGCCCAGTCCGAAGAGGCAGGCCGGCCCATCTGGGAACCGGCGCAGGCGATCGCTGGTGATGGCCATGTCAGGGGCTTCCTGAAAAACCGCCTTACGGCGACACTGCAAACTGAAGAATCGCCTTACGGCGCCACTACCAACGAAGACGAACTGGTAACGCTGCCCGGGACTTGGCCGGTGCCGCCGTCGCGTCCGGAAACCGCAGGGACGCAGGCCCCGCCGCCAAACGCGTCCAAGCTGCAAAGTCCTCGGCATGCCGAGGTGCTCCGCCTGCACAAGCAAGGCCTGGCCGCCCAGGACATCGCGCGAAAACTCCGGATGGACGTCGGCGAAATCGAACTCGTGCTGCGGCTTCACGGAGCGGAGGTCGAACCATGCTGATTCTTTCTGCCAGCCTGACCGCGTTCTGCGCCCTGGTCGCCTTGATCTGGATGACGCGGAACATTTCGATCAGCCACGAAAACAGGCACGGAATTATTTTGCGAGAGGACTACGCCGGTTCCGCCGGAGGGCAGCCCAGCCTGACGGTGTTGGTGGCCGCCAAGGACGAAGAGGACAACATCGAGCGATGCGTCCGCTCCATGCTCGACCAGGACTATCCCGATTACGAGATGGTCGTCTGCAACGACCGCAGCACCGACCGCACGCCGGAGATCGTCGCGGGCATCGCCACCGAAAACCGCCGCCTTCGGCTGCTGACCATCGAACGCCTGCCCGAGGGCTGGGCGGGCAAGAACCACGCCATGCACACCGGCATCGCGCAGACCAAGGGTGACTGGATCTGCATGATCGACGCCGACTGCTGGCAGACCTCGCGAAAGAGCCTCTCGGCCGCGATGGCCTACGCCCTGGACACCGGCGCCGACATGCTCAGCGTCCTGCCGACGCAGGAATTCAAGGGGTTCTGGGAGAACGTCGTCCAGCCGGTTTGCAGCGGCGTGATGATGATCTGGTTCCACCCCGACAAGGTCAACAGCGACAAACACTCCAACGCGTACGCCAACGGGGCGTTCATGCTGATGCGGCGCGAGGCCTACGAAAAGATCGGCGGGCATGAGGCCGTCCGTCAATGCGTCAACGAGGACATGCACATCGCCGCCCTCATCAAGCAGTCCGGGCTGCGATTGCGCGTGGTGCGCAACGACGGCCTGTACGCCACGCGGATGTACACCTCGCTGGGCGGGATGTATCGCGGATGGAGCCGGATTTTTTACGGGACGTTCGTCACGTTCAAGCGGATCGGGCTGACGCTGGCGGCCGTGCTGATCGTGAGCATGATGCCCTACGCGATCGCCCTGCTGGCGATCATCCTGGCGATCACACAGTCGGATCCGCACGCGTGGTGGCTGGCCTGCGTCGGCGCGGCGGCGGCGGCGGTGGTCGCCCAACTGACCACGATTTACCGATTCTACAAGTTGGTCGGCGCCAGCGCCGGGCTGGCGTGGACCTATCCGCTGGGTTGCGCGATCACGGCGTTTTGCCTGTTCAGCTCGCTGGGAAAACTCCGCAAAGGCGCCAGGATCGTCTGGCGAAACACTAGCTACCACACGCAGGGCCAGGGAGCGAAGACACCGTAACACGCCCGCACGTGCGTGAGACTTTAGGGGTGGGACGTCCATGCTGCGTTCGCGAATTCGCTGGCGTCCACCTCGAACTCCATCGTGTGTGCCGCGTCGAACGTCAGCACGCGAGGCTGGATGCGGGCGAGTCTTTCGACCACCGCTTGAGTGCGGGCGTTGTCGATGATGCGGTCTCGCTTGGCCAGCAAGAGCGTCACGGGAATACCGGTCGCGCCGGCCTTGGCGCGGCCGAGTTGGCGGTCCAGCTTTCGACTGACGTACAGGAATCTTGCGGTCGCCTGGTGCAATCGCAACGGGTCCTGTCGCAGGTAGTCGCGCATGGCTGGATTGTCCGTGAAGAGCTCAACGTCGTTCAGGGGGATGTCGAACAGTCGCCGGGGATTTGTCGCCAGCGACCACGCGACTGCCAGCTTCTTTGCCAACGGCAGGTCCACCTGCGGCACGATGCCCGGGGCGATCAGCGTCAGCGATGACACGCAGGCGGCGGCCCCAGACTCGCAGCAGTAGCAGGCCGCGAGCTTCCCGCCCCAACTGATCCCGGCCAGGTTCAGTTGATCGCACTTTTCCCGGCGGAGGACGAACTGACAGGCCTCATGCACGTCGTCCAGCAAACGCCGCGCGGAAGGCGCGTCGCCTCGCGTGGCGACATTCTCGCCGCTGCCCCGCCGCGTAACTTGGTACACCGGCCGACCCGCCTGCGCCATCGCCGCCGCCGACGCGCCGAACCAGCCGGGGTGAGACTGGATACCGTGCAATTGCAGAACCGGCAACGCCGCCCGCGCGCCAGCGGGAGGATGATGAACATACACGACGGTCTCGTAACCGTCGCTGAGCTTCAACGAAATTCTTTCGGGAATCTGGCCTGGGTCGAACGAACATGCCCACGAAGACGTGGGCGCGCGACCCGGCGCGGACGTAGCGAGGCGTGAATTGTCAGGTTCAATCTTCATGTTCAAACGGCCGCTTGCCCAGCAGGATCGGCCGATGCTGGCCGACGTTGACCAGCAGGCCCAGGGCCGCGCAATTGACCACCAGGCTCGTGCCGCCGTAGCTGATCCACGGCAGCGTCATGCCGGTCACGGGCG
>CAZYDC010000268.1:0-7324 GCA_964646065.1 uncultured Planctomycetaceae bacterium
CCCGAGGGGTCGTCCATGCGATCTCGCTGTGCTGCTTTCTTGCGGGTTGACGTGAACCCGGCCACGACCGAGTTCTTCTCTTCGCCGTTCCCGCCGCGGCGGGTTTCGCGGACTCAACAATCGTCAATTGTCAATCGTCAATCGTCAATTCTTCTCTTCCCGCTGCTCGTATTCAGATGTCAAATATCCGCCGCAGGCTTCTATCAAGCCTGTGTAACGCGTCCCTAACGAACGCCCTGGTATTATACCACATAGTTTAGGTGGGTGTTGACAAACACTCATATGTGAAAACTCGAATGTGTGTAACTCCTTAGCTGGCCGTGTCTAGCCGCACGAAATTTTTTTTATTTTTTCCGAGAAGCGGACGCAGGATGTTCGCAAGACGCCGCCATTGCCGCCTGGGATCGCCAATCTCCCGATTGGCTCTTTCTGTTTCTCCATCGCCAATCTCGGGTTTGGTGTCTCTCGAAATGCCCCAAGAGCCGATCGGGAGATCGGCGTTCCCAGGCAAGACACCCCCAAGCGGACTTGGGGGTGCCACAAGACTTGGGAGACGCCACGGATCGGAAATCGGGGACTGAGTCCGATTTTCCGCCGCAGGCGGATTTGAAATCGGAGTCTGTCCCCGATTTCCCGTTCTCGCGTGGCGCGGGCGTCCCGCCCGCGTCTTGCTGTTTCTTCTCCTGAACAACAGCGCCAGAAGAAACAACAGCAACAGCAAGACGCGGACGAGACGTCCGCGACACACGCGGGCAGGATGCCCGCGACACGCATTACGACACCGCAAAAAAATTCCCGCGCATGGCCGCACACTCGGGAATATAATAGAGGCTTGCGAAAGATCGCCATTCTGGTTTTACGATGCCGGTGTAAAAGGAGCCCCGGAACATGTCGAACGACTGGCTGGCATTCGGGTTGACTGCCCAGCAGGAAGATCGCTATCGGAAATCGAGCCTTGGGGCCTACCTGGCCCAGGCCAGAATCTGCCTCCTGCTGACCCTTGTTCCCGCGGCCGGGTTCGCGGTCAACGACTACATGTTTTACGGATTGTCCTGGCCGTTCTACGGTATCGCGGCCTTGAGGCTGGCGTTCCTGGTCGGCACGCTCGCGCTGGTCAGATGGATGAGGAAGGCGACCCGGTACGAATCCTACGACAACGCGGAATTCATCTGGGGGGCTTTCCTGGTGGTGCTGCTGCTGTTCATGGCGGCCACGCGACCGCAGGGATTTATCGTCCACGCGATCCTGGCCGTGGTGATGGTGTTCGTGACGCTTCTGGCGATCCCGAACCGGTTCGCCCACCAGTTGGCCCTTTCGCTGGCGATCCTGGCCGGGGAAACGCTGGTCCTGGCCCGGTCATTCTCGGCAATGCCCCAGGCGGCCGTGTCGGTCATTTTCAGCATGTTCCTGGCCGGCGCCATCGGCGTTGCCGTCGCGCACCAACTCCACAGATACCGCAGGGGTGAATTCCTGGCCACGGAAAGGGAACAAGACGCCCGCGCCGCCGCCGAGACGGAGTTGGCCGACCGCAAACGCGCCGAGGAGGTGGTCCAGGAAAGCGACCGACGGTACCACTCGCTGTTCACCGGAATGACCGAGGGATTCGCCATCCATGAGATTATCACCGATGCCTCCGGGACGCCGATCGATTACCGCTTCCTGGACATCAACCCCGCCTTCGAGCGGCTCACCGGACACAAACGCCAGAATGTGATCGGGCGGACGGTCAAAGAGATCATGCCCGGCACCGACGCGCACTGGATCCAATCCTATGGGCAGGTGGCGCTCACCGGCCAGGCGGCGAGGTTCGAGAATTACTCCACTCCCCTGGGCAAGCACTACGAAGTGTTCGCCTACCAGCCGGCGCCCAGGCAGTTCGCCGTCCTATTCACGGACATCTCCGAACGCAAGGAAGCCCAAGGCGCCATGCAAACCACCCTGCTGCGATTCTACGCGATTCTGTCCAGCATGTATCCCGATATCCTGCTCGTGACGGATCAGGGGCGAGTCGAATTCGCCAACCAGGCGTTCTGCGACAGTCTGGGATTGGACGACAAGCCCGCGGACCTGATCGGGCTCGACGCCGCCGCCATGATCCAGAAGATCAAGAACGCCTACCTGCATGCCGACCAGGCCGTCGCCCGAATCGGCCAGATCGTCCAGCGAGGGCAACCGGTCAAAGGCGAGGAAATCGCCATGCGGGACGGGCGAACCTGCCTGAGAGATTTTGTCCCCGTCAAGGTCAATGGACAGTCGTACGGCCGGATGTGGTTTCACTACGACATCACCCATCGCAAGCGGGCCGAGGATGCGCTCCAGGCGACGGTGTGGGACCTGGAGCGGTCCAACAGGGAACTGGAGCAGTTCGCCTACATCGCCAGCCACGACCTCCAGGAACCGCTGAGGCAGGTGCGGGCGTTCGTTGGGCTGCTCAAAGATCGCCACGGCGACAAGTTCGAGGGCCAGGCGCAGCAGTATTTCAAGTTCGTGTACGAGGGCGCGGTGCGCATGAGCGACCTGGTCCAAGGTCTGCTCGCCTATTCGCGGGCCGGCGACAAAGACGCGCGGAAGCGCCCGGTTCCCTGTCAAAAGGCGATGGATACCGCCCTGGCCAACCTCCAGGCCGGCATCGCCGAGTCGCGAGCCCGCGTCACGCACGACGAGCTGCCGACCGTCCTGGCCGAACCGACGCAATTGTCGCAACTTTTCCAGAACCTCATCGGCAACGCCGTGAAATTCCGCCGCGACGGTCTGGCCCCGCTAATTCACGTCGCCTGCCAACGCGACGACGGCCACTGGCTGTTCCGGGTCACGGACAACGGCATCGGCATTGCCCCGGAGTTCCACGAAAAAGTCTTCATGATCTTCCAGCGCCTTCACGGCAGGGGAAAGTACCCCGGCACCGGCATCGGCCTGGCCATCTGCAAGAAGATCGTCGAGCAGCACGGCGGAAAGATATGGATCGAGTCACAGCCCGACGAAGGCAGCACCTTCTGCTTCACGCTGCCTGAAGACCGTGGAGCGTAGGGCGTAGGGAGTGGAGCGTAACGGCGAAGAAACGGCGCAACCGCAGAACCGCAGAATGTCGAACCGCAGAAGGCTGAAGTGAAGACACGGATTTCAGGCTCTTCACTTCGACATTCTGCGGTTCGATTGTTCTGCGGTTCTGCGGTTCGCTGTTTCTTTGTCCGGCGGAATATCTTTGCCGCGCCGCCGCGCCGGCTGTATCATTCGCCGCTTCGTCTGGAGGCTGACAGCAGATAACATCATGATCGATCCTACAGCGTTGCAGTGGTCCATTCTGGCCGGGGCGGGTTTTCTGCTGGGCGTGTCCAAGACCGGCCTGCCGGGGGTGAGCATCCTGGGCATTATCATGGCGGCCATGGTGATCCCGCCCAAGCAGTCCACCGGGCTGATATTGCCGATGCTGATCGTGGGCGACGTTTTCGCGGTGGCGTACTATCGCCGCCACGCGATGTGGAAACACCTGGTGCGGCTGCTGCCGTTCTCCTTCGCGGGCGTGGCGCTGGGCGCGACGGCGATGTACTTCGTAAGGAACGACCGGCACTATCCGCCGATCATCGGCGGGATCATCCTGACCATGCTCGTCCTGAATTACTGGAACAGCCGCTCGCCCGAAATCCGCGTTCCCGAGGGATGGTGGTTCCCGGCGATCATGGGGCTGGCCGGTGGAATCACCACGATGATGGGCAACGCGGCCGGACCGATCATGATTATTTTCCTGGTCGCCATGCGCCTGCCCCGCGAGGCCTTCCTGGGCACCAGCGCCTGGTATTTCATGCTGCTCAACTGGTTCAAGGTCCCCTTCAGCAGCGGGCTTTCGCTCATCACGTTCGAGTCGCTGAAATTCAACCTCACGCTGGCGCCACTGGTGGTGATCGGCGCCCTGATGGGCGTGCGGCTGGTCAAGCACGTTCCCGAGAAGGCGTTCAACCTGATCGTCCAAATCCTGGCGGCCGTGGGCGCGATCTATCTGACCCTCCAGCCCTGGCTGCCCAGGTATGGCGCCTGATAACAGAGAAAACGACCTTGCCACGAATTTCGCGAAAACAACAAAGCGAATCACAAAGAGCACCAAGCACACCAAGAGCACCAGGAAAAGCAAGGCAATGCTGATTTTGAAAAACCAAGGATCCACCTGACGATGCGAATTCTTTAGTCTAATCTCAATCTGTTCTTAGTACGGCGTCCCAGAAGTTAGGGGTGGAAAAGATGTACTTCCAGGTTGTGGTTGTTTCTTCGCCCCGTATGGGGCGGCAGATTTGTAGCCCACCGCGTCAGCGGTGGGTATATCGGTGCGCGGATCAACCAGCCCCGCAGCGGGGCGACACTGCGGTGCGGCCTTCTGTCGCCCCTGGCGGGGCTCGTACGTTTGTGCGCCATGGTCCCACCGCTGACGCGGTGGGCTACAAATCTACCGCCCCTGGGGGCGATGAAAAAGCCACAGCAAAGAAGGAATGCATTTTCCACCCCCTTCTTCTGGGGCGGTGTTCTTAGTGCTCTTGGTGGCCTTGGTGCTCTTGGTGATTTCCGTTGTTGTCGCCTCGCCGCAAATTCATTATTCCATCATCATTTTCTTGTCGATTATTGTATAATACGAAGCTTGACAGCTTTGAGACCGTTGGACAAATGAACGAAATCCTATTTGAAACTCTCCCGCGGCGAGGCCGCGGCAAACGACTGATTAAGAAGTTGATCTGGAAAGCGGCCGGATCGGTGGCGCTTGGCGGGCTGTATCCCGGCAAGATTCACGACGGCTGGCTGCGGGTCGAGCGCCACGACATGCCCCTGCGGAACCTGGGCAAAGGCTTCGAGGGCGCGAGGCTGGCCCACATCAGCGACCTGCATTCCAGCCCCATCGTCCTGGACCGCTACCTGCGCCAGTGCGTCGAGGCGATCAACCGCATGGACGTGGAATTCGTCGCGATCACCGGCGATTTCATCACCGGCACGCGATTCTACGCCCGCCGCGTCGCGGCCGTTCTGAAGGATCTCAACCCCCGCATCGCCACGCTCGCCTGCCTGGGCAACCACGACTACGGAATCTTCCATCCGGCCGGGCGGGGCGACAAGCACGGGCTGTCCGAATATGTTTCCGAGCAACTCTGGCAGGCCGACGTGTTCCTCATGCTCAACGAATCGCGGATTTTCCGCCGCGACGGTTCCTGCCTGCAATTCGTCGGCCTGGAGGACTACTGGTCCAGCCGCTACGACCCCACGCTGGCGTTCGATTCGGTCCGCCGACAGGTGCCGACCGTCGGGCTGGTGCATAATCCCGACGGCGCCGTCGACGTCGCCGCCCGCGGCGCCGACTGGGTCCTGTCCGGACACACCCACGGAACCGCCCCGAAATCCTCCTTCTACAACCTGGTCATGCCCCACCACCGGGATTTTTACGCCGGGCGATATTCGCTCGGCTCGGACAAGCACCTCTACGTCAATCGCGGCATCGCCTACGGCAGAAGAAGAAACATCAACTCCCGCCCCGAGATCACCCTCTTCACGCTCAAGGGCCATTCGTAGAGTGTTCAGGTCGTCCTCCTGCGGACGTCCCAGAAACGTCACGTCCCAAATTAACTCACAACTAACGTGAACATCAATGTATCCTCCTGCGCCACCTGTTGAATGTTGCAGGCACGGCTCGCATGGCGAACCATCGAGTTGAAGACCGGGAGACGAATATGAGAACCTTCTTTCTGTTTGCTGTAGTCGCATCCACCTTTGCTTCGGCCTTGCGGGGCGATGAGCCGGCGGCGACGTCCCGCCCGGCCGTGCGCGTCGCCTATGAAACGACGCGCATTGTCGAACCGCTCGGCGCGGACAGGTTGCCGGATTACGTGGCCGCGCTGAACCAGGCGCATTCCAAAGGGGTCACGCCGGAGAACAACGCGATGGTGCTCGTCATCGAAGCGGTCGGCTTAGACCGGTATAAGCCCGAGCAACGCCAGAAGACGCTCAAGGCACTGGGCATGAAGGCGCTGGAGGGGCCGTTTCTTGACGTGAGCTCCGAGGAGAACCAAGAAATCGACGAATGCCTGAAAGTCGATGTCCTCAAGGTCGCCGATCACGAAAACGTGACCGCGTGTATCGAGCGGAACCGCAAGCCGCTTGAATTGCTAGGGTGGGCCGGCAAGAGAACTCGCTGGTATTGGCCGCAGCCCACAGGCAATCCGTTGGGATTGCTCGGGAACTCGATGGAAGGGCCCCTTTTCTCCCCCTCCATGAAACTGGTCGCGGTTCGGGCGAGATTTTCGGCCGCCCGGGGGCAATGGCAAGACGCTCGAAACGACCTTCTGACCCTGCGGCGGCTGGGGGCGCTGGCCGTTGGGGATACAAGCCTGATAGAAGAATTGCAGGCATTGTCTTGCGAACGCATCGCCAATGAGGCCACGGAGAGAATCGCCTGCGAGGGCAAGTTGGATTCCAAGATCGCTCTGGCAATGATTGCGGACATCGATGCCGCGCCGAGCGGCAGCCCAAAGCTCGAAGGCATTGACGTCAGCGAACGATTTCTGCTCCTCGAGGAAATCCTGTTGGTCTCGAAGCAGCCTCGGGAACAGATAGTAAGACAATTATTCGACCTATCGGTGATGGGAAGCGGGAAATCAGGCCCAGTACCCAAATTCGAAGAGGCGGTGTACTTCGCCGGACTGGTCCGGTCCTCCGATTGGAACGAGGCACTTCAAGAAGTGAACCGTCGGTTTGATTCCATTTCGGCGGCGATGAAGCTTCCCACAGTGCCCGAGCAGATCAAGGCATTGGACAAGGCGGATAGTGAATTCAACGACTGGAGGGCGGCGGTTTTGACGAAGTTCTCACGACGCCCCGAGCCGGGAACGAAGGAGGCCACAACCCTCCTTGGCGATTTGATGCTTTCTTGGCTTGGTGATTCAACGAGGTCTGCCCACAAGTCTTCGACCAGGGCCATGGAGCATCGCGAGCTATGCAAAGCGGCCTTGGGCTTGCGGGCATACTTTGCGGACCAGGGGCAATATCCGAAAAAGCTCGAAGAGTTGGTCCCAAAATACCTCAAGAGCGTTCCCGAGGACATATTCTCTGGGAAGGCGATCAAATTCAGACGCAAAGGGGCGGGATTTATCATCTACAGCATTGGGTATGACCTTGTAGATGACGGTGGTAATGGGAGCGAGAGCGGCAACGAGCCAGACATTGTCGTTGAAAGCAAGAATTGAATTATGTGGCATTAGGAAAGGCCGATGCCGCCTGCCTGTTAGTTTCTGTTGATAATTTGTAACCGTTCACGCCCCCGTCGTGACGAGCCTTGGGGCCGGCAGGCCGGCGC
>CAZYDC010000269.1:0-7294 GCA_964646065.1 uncultured Planctomycetaceae bacterium
GTTAGGCCCGGCGACGCTCTGGCTGGAACCCACCGCGCGGAACTCGAACTTGTTTCCGGTGAAGGCGAACGGGCTGGTGCGGTTGCGGTCTCCGGCGTCGCGAGGCAACTTGGGCAGCATGGACACTCCGACCTCGATGTGCCCGCCGGCCTTGGAACTCTTGGCCGTGCCCTTCTCGATCTGCTCGAACACGTCGGTGAGCTGAGCGCCGAGGAAAATGCTGATGATCGCCGGCGGGGCCTCGTTGGCGCCCAGGCGGTGGTCGTTGCTGGCGCCGGCGACGCTCATGCGAAGCAGGCCCGCGTATTTATGCACCGCGCGGCAGGCGGCGGCGCAGAACACCAGGAACTGCGCGTTGGCATGCGGCGTGTCGCCGGGGTTCAGCAGGTTCTCGCCGTCGTCGGTGGCCATGGACCAGTTGTTGTGCTTGCCCGAACCGTTGATGCCCGCGAAGGGTTTTTCGTGCAGCAGGCAGATCATGCCGTACCGCTGCGCGACCTTGCGCAGCATTTCCATCGTCAGCATCTGGTGGTCGGTCGCCAGGTTGGCCTGCTCGTACAGCGGAGCGATCTCGTACTGCGAGGGCGCCACTTCGTTGTGCCGGGTCTTGATCGGAACGCCCAGGCGCATCAGTTCATATTCCATCTCGGCCATGATCGCCAGCACGCGATCCGCAATGCTGCCGAAATACTGGTCTTCCAATTCCTGTCCCTTGGGCGGTTTGGCGCCGAAGAGCGTGCGGCCGCAGTTCACCAGATCGGGCCGGCCGTAATAGAAATGCTTGTCGATCAAAAAATATTCCTGCTCGGCCCCGACGGTGGTAAAGACCCGCTTGGCCGTGCGATTGCCGAACAGCTTGAGCATGCGCATCGCCTGCTTGTTCAAGGCTTCCATCGACCGCAAGAGCGGGGTCTTCTTGTCCAGGGCCTCGCCGGCCCAACTGATGAACATGGTGGGAATGACCAGCGTCGCGCCGTTGGGATTGTCCAGGATGAACGCCGGGCTGGAAGGATCCCAGGCCGTGTATCCGCGGGCCTCGAACGTCGCCCGCAGACCGCCCGAGGGGAAACTGCTGGCGTCGGGTTCGCCGCGGACCAGTTCCTTGCCGCTGAATTCCACCAGGGCGCCGCCCTCGTTGGTGGGCGTGATGAAACTGTCGTGCTTCTCGGCCGTCGATCCGGTCATCGGCTGGAACCAGTGCGTGAAGTGGGTCGCGCCGTGCTCAACGGCCCAGTCCTTCATGGCCACGGCCACCGCGTCGGCGATCAGCGGGTCCAGTTCGTTGCCCGCCTTGATCGTGCTCTGCAAGGCCTTGAAGACCAGCTTGGGCAGCCGCTCGCGTTGCGCGCGCTCGTTGAACACGTGCTCGCCATACACCTGCTGGAGCGGTTTGGCCACGTAGTCGACCTTGCCGGACACGGTGCTGTACTTGCTGATGGTGCCGATGGCGGCCGGACGAAGCTTCGAGGTGCTCATTATTGCGGACTCTCTTTCTCTTTCAAGATTTTCCATAACGACCGGTCACGTCGCCCATTCCTTGCGGGCTTCACGCTATCCTATGACCAAGAACATTGTTTTTACAAATTGCGGCAAAATGATGCAACACAGTATTTCTTATACCTCGCTAAGCGTTTCTGATAGCCACGTAGCATGGCCATCTTGGCCATGAGTCTCACGGGCATCTTGCCCGTGCTCTTTGTTTCTTCTGATTCTTCTGTGACACAAGAAGAACAAAACCGCAACAGCCCAGACACGGGCAGGATGCCCGTGATACTCATGGGCAAGATGCCCATGCTACGCGTTAGAACTTGAAGATCATGTCCAGTCCCAGGGTCAACTGGTCGTGGTCGCCGCCGAAGACCGGCTGGTCGGAACTGTCCCAGCGAATTTCCGGTCGAATGGAGAGATTCTTGAGAACCGCGTCCTTGGGGCAAGGCGTCAGGGTGAGCCCGAAGGTGTTCTCGTAAAAGTTGCCGGACTGCCCGATGCGGGCGCCGGTGTCGTCGGCGAACCACTCGGTTCTCCACGTGCCCGAAACATAATCGTTGAAAACGTACGTCAGGTAATGGGCCAGGCCATACCAGTTGCCCACTCCGCCGTGGGGCTTGATGCCTTCCTCGGTGCCGATGTCCCCGTTGAGCGTCGAGGACAGTTTGTCCGTCCACCAGTGCGTCACGGTGGCGTCGAACACGGTGCGCTGGTTGCCGGTGATGCCGGTTTGCTCCGGGCCCGTGATCATGTTGAAATACACCTGGTCGCGGGCGTGTCCGCCGATCTGCTCGGTGCCGGACCACGCGGCCCCGGCCATGTAGCTGACGTCGTCGTTATTGTCGGCGAAGTCGTCCCAACCGTTGACCACGGCGAAGTACGTCGACCACTGCGAGTTCCAGATGTAGTTGAACTTCACGCCGGTGTTCGTGAACGGGATCGCGTAGCCAAACAGGTAGCTATGCGAATACAGCGCGTTGCCCTCGGCGGCGATGACTTCGGCGCCCAGGGGAGTCACCCACTTTCCGCCCGTCACTTCCAGCCCGCTTTCCTTTCCGGTCTTGAACCACAGTTGCCCGTAGGCCTGCAGAAAGTCCAGCCAGTCGGCGCCGACGCCCCCGCCGACGTTTTCCGGAATAGCATACTCGGTCGAGCCGGGGAAGGTGTTCTTGGTGATCCGCGCGTCCGAACCGTACATCATCTCAAAACGCCCGCCGAAGTCGAAGGACTTGGTGGGGTCGTACGGCCGTTCGAGAATCAGGCGAAGCTGGTTCTCCTGCACATTGTCGGGCCTGAAGGCGTCGAACACCCGGCCGAAGAGGACCCGCTGTCCGTTGGTCATGTTGCCGGTGAATCCGACTTCCTCGACACCGTAGATTCGCAGCCCCAGATCGTCCAGGGGCTTTTTCAGGCTGAGTTTGTCCAGTCCGTCCATCAGCAGACCGGGAGGCCAAGTCGCCTCGGCAACCGGTTGGCTGGCCGGCGCGCTGGCCGCCTGCGACGTCGGCTGGCTGGAGGCGCCGCTTTGGATGTCCTTGAACAAGTCCATCCAGTTACCCGAGTCTACGGCAGCCGCTTGATTCGCCACTCCAAACAGCAGGAGCACGCAGGCGGCTAACGATTCTAACCGGAACGTCGTTGGCCTTCGCATCGATCTATTCTCCTTCTTTGTCAGACCGTTAAGGAAAAAACTCTTTCAGCGCGCTCACGCGCGGACCGTTCACGAAATGCAAAGCGCGTGCCAATATAGATAATGGCCCCGTGCCAAGCAATAGCCTTGTTCACCAGAATCTTTCCCGAAGGCCTTTAACCCCGCATGATTGATATGTTATTTCCCCGCGGGAAACGGTGAAAGAATTTTTTGTTCGTGCGGCGGGCGGAAGTGTCTTTGTCTTACAAATTCGTAATAAACTGGTGTTCAATCATCAGGAACTGACAAAACTGTAACTTTGATCTCCCCTCTCACGCTGCCGCCGTGGGGCCAAGGCGGGCAAACAGATGCCGGGAGGATTTGCAGACGTCCTCCACCTTGAACGGCTTGAAAATGTAAGAGACCGGCATCGAATTGAGAACCGTCAAAACCTGCCGGTCATAACGGTAGGCCGTAATCACCAGCGTCTTGGGAACCAGGTCCCGGCGGCAATGGCGAATGAACTCCAGCACTTTCATCCTGCCCGGGCCCGAGGGCATGATCTCCACGGTCACCAGGTCGAATCGTTCGCTCAGCAAGAGCCGCATGGCCTCGAAGGACGAGCCGGCGACCGTGACGGCGGCGCCTTGTCCCGCGTAAATGTCCTTCAGCAGCAGCGCGACGTCCGGAGACTCCTCCACCACCAGCACACGCAGACCTCTCATTGCATCGGCAACGTAACGCATGATCAATCTCCCTCACGCCTGGGCCAGTTTCGACGAAGCCATTCGCCGAAGCTTGACAAGAAGGTTTCTGTGGCGAATCGAGATGGCCGACTCCGACTTGTTGAAGACCCGGGCGATCTCCTTGAACGTCATCCCGTCCGCGTAGTACATCAGCAGCGTCTGGCGATCCTCGTCGGCGAGCCGGGCCAATATGCTCCGAACCTGGTCGCGAAGGTCAACGGCCTGGAAACTGTCGGACGACCGCCGATCCGCGATCTTGTCCAGAAGGCAGGCCTCGCCGTCACCGCTGTCTGAATAGCTGAAGAACATCGGGGTCCCATGCGCCTTGTGTCGCGAAAGCACCCGGTCCTCCCGCATGGCATCGATGGCGACGTACATGCCTTTGCCGCGAACGAACTGCTCGAACGGAACGCCCGTTTCACTTCGATAAGCCCCGGCGGCCAGCGTCAGTCCCCACAGCGCGTAGCTGTACAACTGATCCAGGTCAACCCAGCAGTACCTCCGTTTGAGGTTTGTAGCTATCCTCCTGGCAATTGGCAGGTGCTCTCCGATCCATGCCCTATCCTCTCCTTTTGAACTCCGACTGTGCAACATGACCACTCGCTTCTGACCCGGACCCTAGAAACCAATGGAACAAATCTAGAGATCCCTCTCTAACGAGTCTATCCATAAAACTCACAGACATGAGCAAATCAACCGCAAGGGATTATCGGACTGCGCATTCGTTAAAACAACAGAAATAATGAAAATAAGTTAAAAAAAATTTCAGGTGACTGCCTGACACCGGTAAGCTATGCAATATAAGGATTTACTTTCCGGTATACGTTGCCCAAAATTGCAATGAAACTATCGGAACGCAAGCTTTTGGAGCGTGGTTCAAATCCGGGTAACGCTTTCTCCCAGGCCAGTTCGTTTGTAGTGCGCCCGTAAGGGCGTTCCCAGAAACGCCTTACGGCGTCACTACAAACGAGTCGGCCTTCCTCGCGCTGACACCCAATGTTACCTTGACTTGAACCACGCCGCTTTTGGACGTGAATTGCCCAAGAATCACCCATTTGACCGAGCTGGTTCGCTCATACTGCGCCCCCCGGTTTCTCGCCAGGCCCCTCGCAAGCGGGCAGGTAGACCGTGAACGTGCTGCCTTTGCCCAGGGCGCTCTGGACGCTGACCTTTCCACCGTGCGCCTGCGCGATGTGCTTGACGATGGCCAGGCCCAGCCCCGTGCCGCCCTGCTCGCGGCTGCGGGCCTTGTCCACGCGATAGAACCGCTCGAAGATTCGCCCCAGGTGCTCGGGGCCGATCCCGCAGCCGCGGTCGGCCACTTCCACCAGCACCCATTCGTCCTGTCGGCGGGCGGTCAGTTCGATGCTCGACGAGGGCGGGCTGTACTTGATCGCGTTGTCCAGCAGGTTGACCACGGCCTGCTCGATCAGTTGGGCGTTCATGCTCAGTTCCAGATCCTTGGGGCATTGGAGCGAAATTTGGACTTTCCTTTGTTTGAGCAGTCTCTGGCAGTCGTCCACAGCCGCACGGAGCACCCCGTTAAGGTTGCCCCGCTCGCGCACGACGTGCGGGTCCTGGGCCTCGCGTTCGATTCGCGAGAGCGTCAGCAGGTCGTCGATGATCTGGTTGAGGCGGTCGGCCTGGCGGGCGATGATTTCAAGGAATTTCCGGGCGCTGGCGGGGTCTTCCAAGGCGCCTTCGCGCAGCGTTTCGACGAAGCCCTTGATCGAGGTGATGGGCGTCTTGAGTTCGTGCGAGACGTTGGCGACGAAATCCCGCCGCATCGTCTCCAGCAGGTGCAGGCGGGTCATGTCGTGCAGCACCAGCAGCGCGCCGATCTTCCGCCCGCCGGCCCGCAGCAAGGCCGTTCCGCGCGCCTGGACGAACCGCTCGTGCCCGGCCCCGTCGCTGAGCACGATCTCGCCCTCGACGGCCTCGTCGCTGCCCAGGACTTGCGAGACGAACTTCGCCAGCGCCAGGTTTCGCATCGCCTCGGAGAGCGGCTTTCCGATCACGTTGGCGGACTGCGCCTGGATCATCTCGGCGGCCGCCCGGTTGATGCTCAGGATCCGCTCGTCCAGGTCCACCGCGACGACGCCCTCGATCATTCCGGCCAGCACGGCCTCCTGCTCGTTTTTCTGCGCGGTCAGCGCGCGGATTTTGTCGTCCAACTGCCTGGCCATGCGGTTGAGCGATTCGGCCAGGGCGGCGAACTCGCGGACGCGCGGCACCGAAAGTTTCTGGCCGAATTCCCCGGCCGACATTCGCCGGGCTCCTTGCGAGATATCTCGCAACGGGCGGGCGATCCGCAGCACGACGATCACGCCGATGCCCGCCGCCAGCACGGCCAGCACCACGCCGGCCAGCATGATCTTCGTGTGAATGTCCCACAGGGCCTGGTCGATTTCGGTCAGCGGCGTGCCCGCGCGGAAAAAGACCGTCCGCCCTCGCGAGTCCTTTCCCTTGACGGCCCCGTAGACCATGTCCACCTTGAGCGTGTCGGAATATCGCACAGCCATTCCGGCGCCGGTTTCCCTGGCGGCAACGACCTCCGGGCGATCCTTGTGGTTTTGCATCGTGTCGGCGTCCGCGTGGGACTCCGCCAGGACGACCCCGCCGTCATCGATGACGGTGATTCGCGTTCCGGCCGCCTTGGCCAGAATCTGGACGCGGGCTTGCAGGGCTTTTTTATTGTCGGGCTCGACGGAAAGCAGGTCGTGTTCGACCAGTCGCGCCTGCGATTGCAGCGAGGCGGCCGCGCGGTCGATATGGAACGACCGGGCCGACTGGATACCGTAAAGGGCCATGCCGAACGTGCATGCAAGAATGAGCGCCAGGAACGTCGGGAACAGTTTCCACGCCAGCGGGCGAGGGGTCATTCAGCGTCCTTCATCTTGTATCCCACGCCTCGGACGGTCTCGATGTACCGCCCCTGCGTGCCGAGCTTCCGCCGCAACGAAACGATATGCACGTCAATGGCTCGCTCGGTGACGACGGCGTTCTGCCCGCGGGCGGCGTCGACGATCTGGTATCGCGTGAAGACCCACCCCGGACGGCGGGCCAGGAATATCAGGATTCCGAATTCCGTGCAGGTCAACTCGACCGGCTTGTTGCGGACCAGCACCTCGCGGCGGTTGGGGTGAATGAGCATTTGGTGGATCTTGACGGATTCGCCTTCGGGCTGTTTGGGAGCCTCTCGCCGCCTCAGCACGGCCCGGATGCGGGCCACCAGCACGCGCGGACTGAACGGCTTGGTCACGTAATCCTCGGCGCCCAGTTCCAGCCCGGCGACGATATCCGGCTCTTCGCCGCGCGCCGTGAGCATGACCACGGGAATCTTTTGCGTCTTCTCCGTGGATTTGAGCATCTTGCAGACATCCAGCCCGTCCAGGCCCGGAAGCATCAAATCCAGCACCACCCGGTCCGG
>CAZYDC010000270.1:0-7257 GCA_964646065.1 uncultured Planctomycetaceae bacterium
TGCATTGCTTACAGCTTTGGGATGGTCGAAAACCGGGTTCCAGTGGCTTCCCGGCAGGTTCCAGTGGCTTCCAAACGCGTTGGGGTGGCTTCTGAAGACGTTCCAGTGGCTTCCCAACGGGTTCTCATAGGTTCCATATTGGCGTAGGCGCCGTCCGCAACTTTGGGTTTGCACCTTGCGTGTTTCCTGGACGCGGGTAAGATTGTTTGAAAGGACGCTGTGATGGACTTAACGATCGGTAATACATCCGGGCTGAAGGGCGTGGTTCACTGCCCGGCCAACAAGTCGCACTCGTTTCGCGCGCTGATCATGGCCGCCCTGGCCCAAGGCGCCAGCACGATCCATTCGCCGGCGGAGTCCAACGACTGGATGCGCGGCATCGAGGCCCTGGAGATGTTCGGCGCCAAGGTCAGCGCCAAGGCCGGCCGCGTGTGGGAAGTCGTCGGGACCGGCGGGCAACTTCGGACGCCCGACGACATTGTCGATTGCGGCAACAGCGG
The DNA here is from genome assembly GCA_964646065.1 of uncultured Planctomycetaceae bacterium. Classification (GTDB taxonomy): domain Bacteria; phylum Planctomycetota; class Phycisphaerae; order SM23-33; family SM23-33; genus CAZYDC01. The sequence continues at coordinate 501 of CAZYDC010000270.1, forward strand.
GATGATCCTGCGGCTGTTCATGGGCCTCGCGGCCTGCTGCGAAGGCTACACCGTTTTGAGCGGCGACGAGTCGCTGCGTCACATCCGGCTTTGCCAGCCGATGATCGACTCGCTGAATTCGCTGGGCGCCTGGGCCGTGTCCACCAAAGGCGACGGCCACGCGCCGATCGTGGTGCGCGGGAGGCTCAAGGGCGGGCGGGCCGAGCTCGACGGCCTGGACAGCCAGCCGGTGTCGGCGCTGCTGCTGGCCTGCTCGCTGGCGGACGCGCCGAGCGACATCGTCGTGCGGCGGCCCGGCGAGAAACCGTACGTCGCCATGACGCTGGACTGGATGAAACGATGCGGGGTCGACGTCAGCAACGACGGATTCGAGCACTTCCGCGTCGGCGGCCGCAGCCGGTGGAAGGGCTTCGATACGACCATTCCGCTGGACTGGTCGGCGGCGCTGTACCCGATCGTGGCGGCGCTGCTTTGCCCGGACAGCCAGGTCCTGCTGCCCGGAATGGACTGGCAGGACAGCCAGGGCGACAAGATGGTCGTCAGCGTGCTGCGGGAGATGGGCGCGAGCATCGAGGCGACGCCCGAGGGTGTCGTCGCCCGCACCAGCCGCCTTAGCGGCCGGGTGATCGACTGCAACGATTTCATCGACCAGTTCATGTTGCTGGCCGTGGTGGGGGCGCTGGCCGACGGCGAGACCACGCTCACCAACGCGCAGAGCGCCCGCCACAAGGAGTGCGACCGGATCACGGAAATGGCCCGGGCACTGAAGGCCATGGGCGCCGACGTCGAGGAACACCCCGACGGCCTGACCGTGCGAAAGAGCCCGCTGCACGGGGCCAACCTCGACAGCCTCGAGGACCATCGCATGGTGATGACGCTGGCGGTGGCGGCGATGGCGGCCGGCGGAGTGTCGGGCATTTCGCGGTGCGAGTGCGTGAAGAAAACCTTCGCCGACTTCCCGGCCCAGATGCAGGGCATCGGCGCGGACATACAGGTAAGTTAATGGACGAACCACGGAGCAACAAAAAAAGGAGCGGCCAAGGGGTAAACCCACAGTCGGCTGACGCCGGCCTTCTGGTCGCTATTCATATTATCGTATTCAATTGGCGGGAGTTCAAGTAACTTTACAATATTTCCCCAATGGATAATGGGAGTCACAAGATGCTTGGAAATACGTTTGGACGGATATTTCAGATCACAACCAGCGGCGAGTCTTACGGTTGGCACGCCAGCGAGCGGGGTGAGGGTTGGGGCGGGTCGCTGCTGACGATCGTCAACGGCGTGCCGGCGGGCATGAAGCTGGACCTGGCGATGATCCAGCACGAGCTGGACAAGCGCCGGCCCGGGCAGAGCGAGATCGACAGCCCTCGCAAAGAGACCGACCGCGTGGAGATCGTCAGCGGCCTGTGCGAGGGGCTGACGACCGGCGCGCCGGTGGGGCTGCTCGTGCATAACGTGGACACGCAGGACGTTCACGTCGAGCAGTACCGCAAGGTCAAGGACGTGATTCGCCCCGGCCACGCGGAGTTGAATTTCTTTTACAAGTACGGCGAGCATGGTGACTGGTGCGGCGCCGGCCGGGCCAGCGGGCGCGAGACGCTCGGTCGCGTCGCGGGCGGCGCGGTGGCCAAGCAGATCCTCGCGCGCGAGGGCATCGAGGTGCTCGCGCACGTGATCGAGAGCCACGGCATTTGCGGGCGGAGCGTTTCGGCCGGCACCATGACGTTCGAGGAACTCAAGGCCAACTACCACAAGAACGTCCTGAACTGCTGCGACTTGGAGGCCGCACCGAGGATGATCGAGGACCTGCGCGGCGTGCGCGAGGCGGGCGACACGGCCGGCGGGGCGGTGGAGATCGTCGCTCGGGGAGTGCCGGCGGGACTGGGCGAGCCGGTGTTCGACAAGCTCAAGGCGACCATCGCGCACGGGCTGTGCAGCATCGCCGCGATCGCCGCGCTGGAGTTCGGCGCCGGCTTCGAGGCCGCCAGGAGCCTGGGCAGCCAGTGGAACGACGCCCCGTTCGTCGAGGACGGAAAGGTCCGCTTCCGCACCAACCGCGCCGGCGGGTTCCTGGGCGGAATGAGCAACGGCGAGGACCTGGTCATGCGAGCGGCCGTCAAACCCACGCCCACGATTTCCAAGCAGCAGGAAACCGTGGACATGACGACGCTGGAACCCAAGAAGCTCGCCGCCGTCACTCGCCGCGACATCACGCTGCTGGGGCGATGGAGCCCTGTGGCCGAGGCCATGGTCGCCTGCGCGGTCCTGGACGCCCTGTACCTGGCCCGCGCCTGGCACGGCGTGGCGGGCACCGACCCGAAGTGGCAGGCACTCGCCGCGCCGCGACACGAAGGCGAGTATACAATTTGAGGAATTGACGATTTACAATTGACGATTGAAGAGGCAGTGCCGCTTGGAGGGTCTCTACGCCGTTCAATCGCCAATCGTCAATCGTGCAATTACTTCACCGTGTTCCAACCAGGCACGAGCGTCACCTTTGTGTGACCATCAGGCATAGCCAACGTGCCTGAAATGGATTCGGGCAGGAAGATCTGTCCGCGAAGTTCGGGCTTCTTCTCCCAACGGACGAAGATGTCTCCGCGCGGCGTTGGAATCGTTCCTTCGGCCCATTGCAGATCGTCCAGGAACGGGCGTATTCCGATCCGCTCGAAACCGACGGCCTCAGCCCCGACGCCCAGCACGTACCTGGGCAACAAGTAGCACGGCCCGGCGGTCCAGCCGTGACATAGGCTGCCGATGATCTTGAACTCATCATTGGGGAACGAGACGTCGAAGTTATCGTCGAATCCCTCGACGCAGGTGGTGAGTCCGGCGTCGATGAGCCGCCCCCAATCCTTGCGGATGCACTGCATGGCCTCGGTCTCAAGGCCGCTTTCAAACATGGCCTGTAGCGTCCAGAATCTGCCCCAGCCGCCGCAGGGGCGCAGGGCCTGGGGGTTGGCCATGACGCGCTGCAGGAGTTTCCTGGCGTCCGCTTTATCGTTCACCAGCCCGGCAAGAATGGCGTAGCTGTTCAGGACCCACGAGGTCTTTTCTTCGCCGGCGTCGCCGAGGCGTTCGCTGAACCAGCCGCCTGAGGAATTATGAAAGTCCGCCCACAACGTTTTCGCCAGCCGCTCGCGGCATTGATTGATGCCGTCTTCGAGGCTCGCGTCGTCGTGCCAGCGAGCGAGGGTCAGGGCGTCGCCCAACCCCCAGAAGACGTTCAGGTGCAGGGCGGCCTTGGAATTGAAACTGTCCGTGATGTAATCGTCCATAGATCGCGCCCTGTCCAGGTCGGCGCCTTGGGTCAGGAACCGCGCCAGGCGGGTCAGGCACGGCCAAAGGTCGCGCAGAATCTCGCGATCGCCGCTGTGCCAGATGTACTCCTTCACGGTGGAAATATAGTCGGCGTCGTAATTGATGAGTATCCAGTCGGCGACGGAGCTGAACGGAATCGTCGGCATGTACTCGATGTTGTACGGATGCTGATGTCCGCCGCCGTGGCCCGCGGCCGCGGGTATCGCGCCGTCCGCCCTTTGGCTGGCCGCGATCTGGAACAACGACTTGCGGGCCAGCGCCTGGTCGCCGAACGCGGTGACGTTGCAGAGGTACTCGACCCGGAAATCGCCCAGCCACAGCAGGCCGTCGCGCTTGATTCCGTCTTCGTAAAACTGCTGCATGCACAATCGCGTCGTGCGGCGGGAAATGTCCCATATCCGGTTCAATCGCTCGTCGGAACAGGCGAAGTAGCCGCGGTCCTCGACGGGGTAATGCTTCAGCGTCGCGACGGCATCGAGCAGGTCCACGTCGCCGGGCCCTTCGGCCTGGACGCGAACGTAGCGGAATGCCCGGCGGCCGTAGTTCTTGAGCGAGCTTTCGCCGGGGGCGACGTTGAAGTCGTCTACTGCGGTGAAGTAATTCGCACTGGGCGATGGCACGTCGCACAGCGCCTCGTCGAGAATCTCGCCGTACTTCAGCGAGACCTTGCAGGCCGCGTCCGCTCGCACTCGCAGGGAAACCTCGCCGACCAGTTCCTCGCCGAAATCCAGCACGAGGTAGCTCACCCCGCGCGACGATTGAAGCCGGGTCGTCGCGCCGGCGCCGAGAATCCCGCCCGCGTGAAGGACCAACTGTGTCCGGGCGACCGCTCGCGGCCGAACGGGAATGGCACGCAGCTCGAACACCTGTTTGGCCGCCGGATAGTCCTCCGTGAACGGATAGCGTTCTTTTTTCCATCGGGCCAAGGCGTCTTGCTCGTTGCCGCGCAGGAAGTAGTACCGCGTCTCGACGGTGTGTTCCATGCCGGGCGCGAAGGGCGGCAATTGCCGTGTGATGTGCAGGCAGGAATAGTTGGCGTTGCGCGCGATGCCCACGCCGTCGTGCCGCGCGCCGACGGCCAGGACCCAGCGGCCGTCCGGCGAGGCCGTGCATACAAAGGGCAGCCGCGCCTGCACAGACCCGGGCAGGTGAGTGGCCGGCAGGACCTGCCACCCGCGATAGAGCGGAGCATCGAACCGGAACGGCGGACTCTCGATGGCCCGCTGAAGGGCCGTCAAAGTCTCGGCCGCGAAGAAGGTTCGCGCGTCTTCCGGGTCGTAAAAATACGGCAGATGCGAACACGCCTGACACGTGTTGGTGTCCAGGAACACGGCCTCGGCCGACCGGTTCGTCAGGATGACCTTGTAGTCCACGTAGTCCAGGTGCCCTTCGAGGACGACGCGCATCTGGATTTGCCGCTCGGTGAAATCGGTCTGGCATTCGGCGCGGGCGCCGTTGTCGCTGATCTTCCAGCCGGTGGTCGTGTGCGGCGTCGCGTTCAAGTCGGACCAGTTGTCCGACTCGGCGGTCTTGATCGACACGCCCTCCGGCGCGATCAGGCCGGCGAACCCTTCGGGCAGGTAGGGCACGCGAATCTTCGGACCGGCCTCGATCGTGATGGGCTCCTTGAGGTACAGGTCTTCGCGGACCTTGGGCTGCGGGAAAACCGGCACCGTTCGCCGGGGCAGCGGGCGAAGCTCGTGCGATTTCGGCGGCGGCACGGCGGCGTCCTTCACGCAGCGGAAGCCTTTGCCGCCGCGAACCAACTGCGTGTCGGTGAACGCGACCGAGGCGCAGCGGTAGAAGCACTTCAGCGTGCAGGCCGCGCTGACGCCTTTGACCACGTAGTTGCGTATCTCGCCCTGCTCGGCCGCCGGAGTCGAACTCGTCGCGGTCCATTCCTGAACATTGCCGCACATATCCATCACGCCGTATGGGCTGGCCCCCTCGGGGAAGCAGCCCACCGGCAGCGTATAGGATCGATGCTCCGCCAAGCAGGGCGGCATGAACGCCTGCTCTTGGCGGCGGTGGGCGGCGGAGTCATTCCATTCGTTGCCCCACGGATAGAGCCGCCCATCCTCGCCGCGCGCGGCCTTCTCCCACTCCTGGGCCGTGGGCAATCGCTTGCCCGCCCACTTGGCGTACGCATCGGCCCACGCCCAGGGGACATCGACGATGGGGTGGTCTTCCATGCCTGCTGGGATCTTCCCGTCCGTCCAGAAGTAGGGCAGAGGGTGCATGGTGCCCTTGATGAACTCGGACTCCAGGTACTGGCGGCTCTGGAAGAACCCGCTGGCCGCGGCGAACTCAAAGAACTGCCGGTGGGTCACGGGGAAGCGGTCGATCCAGTAGGCCTTCAGGCTGACCTTGCGTTTGGGCGACTCCAGCCGGATCAAGTCGGCGTGGACCTGGTACTGCCTGGCCAGGGTCTTGGCCTCTTCCTCGCTGGTCCCCATGACGAATTCGCCTTGCGGGATGTAAACCATCTCCGTCGCTGTCGCAGTCTGGCTGTCCATGTTTTCTTCCACGTGTCTTTCATTTCCTGTCTGGGTCCTCGCCGACGACCGCCGTCAGCGGAGTTCGCAATCCTACTTCGCATCCGTAATGCGTGCAACTGAGTTGCCTTATGGATGGCGGCCATTTTAGGCCGCCAACTCCGGAGGCGGCGGCCAGGGATGGCCGCCACGCAAAAAGCTGGCAAAAAGCCGGCAAAAAGCAGGCATTTGTGTGAATTCGTAACGCATTAGAACCTGTCGGGAAGTCACCGGAACGGGCAGGCGGCTCATTAGAACGGGCAGGTGGCTCACTAGAACCTGTTTGTAAGCCACTGGAACCCGGTTTTCGGGCTGTCGAAAACTGTAAGCAATGCATTTGCAGTATGTTGCCATTTTCGACCACCTCTTTTCGCGTGTTCTTGAAATTTTTCTTCCGCGTCCTTGGGGTTCGCCCCACAACCTGTAGTCATCCGGCGCCCCGGCGGCGCTTTGGAGCGGGATTACAACGATCGGAAAATTAAAAGGATTTAGCAACAAACTGGGCACGTTCGCAAGCCGCCGTAACCAGGAATTCCGGTAATCCTTATACCACTTATGAAGCGGACGGTGACTCCGCGCGGCGGACGGGGCCGCGTCTCTTTGCCGTTCAATCGTCAATTGTAAATCGTCAATCGTCAATTCTCTTTCCTTCTCTCGCATCCACCAGCGGCTCGCGGCCACTCCTGAATCCCGGCCGCGACGTGTAAAAAAACACGTCCCCCCATAGAAGGGTGATTTTTCACTTTTTTTCGCGAAAATTCCGGATTTTTTCCCAGCGCGTTGCCATAAGTCCTTGTCTGGCCATGACCGCATTTTCGGAGGTGGGTAGAAAATAGTTCGGAATTATTTGCGCGCGGATTTGGCAAGATGGGCAACCCACTTTGGCATGGAATTTGTGCCGT
>CAZYDC010000271.1:0-7228 GCA_964646065.1 uncultured Planctomycetaceae bacterium
AGCACCCATGGAACAACTTCCGCTCACGTGGCTCACGCCCGAAGCGGACATTTTCATCGAGTCAAACCACGGGACATTCTTAAAGAGTCTTGCCAGGTCCCGGACCTGCGCATTGGAAGCTGTCCTGCGCAGACGGATCGTCGCTATCGTCAACTCTTATGCTTCAGCGACGCTTTCGACCGCGTCTCCTGTAGTTTCACGTCCGGCTGCCGCCGCTGGAGGAAGCCCAGCGATAGTTCGATGCATTCCTTCGCCTCATCCGGCGATATGGTGCCCACGGTGACCATGTCGCAATCGCGGATCGTGTTCCAGACAAACGCGAAGGCCTGGAACGGCCGGATGTGACCGGCCGCCATCGGCTTGATCGTGATCACCGGCTTCTTGGCCTGCGCAATAATGCGCGAGGTCCAGTCCACCTCGACCTGCATCAGGAACCCGTACGCGTTGTAGATGGAAATGTACGTCGCGACGTCCAGGTCCGTCTCGTCGGCGTAGACGATGGACTCCGGCATGTGGGTGCTCAGTCCGGGGATCAGGCCGCGCTCGCGCATCATGCGGGCGATGACATCCATGTAGCGGATGGTGTGCGTGGTCCGGTCCAGCAGCGTGTCGGTCGTTCCCTGGTGCGGAAGGCAGAAGGTCGCTCCGTCTTTCGCCACGGCGTCCAGTGTGTGGGCCACGGCGTCGACATCCAGCCCCCAGTCGCTGGGGGCCCGCATCGTCGGCGAGATCATCGGATGGCCCGGCACCTGCGGATTGACCGGCATGCCGGGCGTGGCGATGAGGATCACTTTCTTTCCGGTCCTGTCCTGGGCGTCCTGAATGCTCTGGGCAGGGGCGTAGCCCATGAGCGTGTCCACGCCGGCATTGAGGAACACTTCGAGGATGTCGGCCACCTTCTTGGGGTCCATGTGCTGCCGCAGGAACGCGTCACGGGCGGCCGTGGCATGGCTGCACCCGATGAACCCGTTGGTGCCGATAATCATTCGCGAAACCGAAACACCGCCAACTGTCGTACGAGGAAACATCGTCATTCCTTTATCTTGGATAGCCATCGCCTTCCGGCTCACATTTTCCCGCCCTATTTCACTTCCTATGTTCACAGACGTTCCAGGGGGTGCAAGGAGGGGTAAAATTCCGACCTCCGGAGTCTCCTGTGGACCAACCGCCTGCCATAAACGCACAAACAAGCATACGCGTTTTGGGGTAATTACGCAATCACAAAGCGGCATCACAAAGCGGCGATCCAAAAGCTTTGAGCGAAGATTTCTGTGCGTAGTCACGGCCTCGGATCGGGTGCAGCCCCCGCAAGCGGGGCCCGGAGGCGTACCTGTTCGGCAAACGGCTTTTCCCTCATCTCTACTGCAAAAGAGCTGGGTTTCATGATTCGTCCCAGGTGCCGTGTTGCCCCCCACGCGCCTATCGATGGTCGGATACACGCAAACGACGGGGAACTGGTTCTTCCGCTCTTCCAGCGGGAAGCGGTGGGATCCGGATTTGTTTTCGGAGACGCTCCGAGAAATCAATGAGGCTCACGGGTAACGAGCGCGCCCCCCGTTTCAGCATACCAAAGAAGGTCGTTGGTCCACTACACCCGGGTGGAACGGCTGCGATCGTAGAGGGGCTGATCCGGCCCACATTCGTGCTACTGCTTATTGCTTTTCTTGCCGTAGATGGCTATTTGAGGACCAGGATCGTCACGTTCCCGGCCACGTCGATCACGTAAACGCGGTCTCTGTCTTTACCGCCCGGCCCGGCGAAACCCGCCGCCGGAACGGGCAATTCATGGCCGCCGATCTCCTTCAGGTCTGTCCCGAAGAGATGGACGCCGAACTTTGTGCCAACGGCCAGGCGAGGCTTGCCGTCCTTGGCCAGAAGCATGGCCATTCCCAGGACCGGTTCGCCAGTATTGAGCAGTCCAACGGAAGAACCATCGGCCAGCTTGTACACATTGACGAATCCGTCTTTCCTGGCCAGGAACACCTCGGGCGCGCCCTCACCGTCACTATCCTCGGCCATGGCCGCGACGACCGGGACTCCGCCGGTGTCGAAGCCCCAGCCCTTTTCCTTGCTTTCAGGCTTGAAGGCCGCGACGGGGAACCAGTTCACTCCGCCTTCGTTGGCGGCCAGAATGCCCTTGAACGCCCCCGCGTTGACCGCCCGGACCCATCCGAAACTGCGGGCGCAGACGGCCCCGCCCGCTCCGGTCATGGGCATGTTCCCCAGCCTGTTGTACTCGCCCTTTGGGTCCCTCTTTGCCGACCACACGACCAGGTTGCCGTTGACGGCAGCCATCGCCTCCGGGTCGTCCGGGAACACGCCGCGAATTTCCCCCGCGCCTCGCAACTCGCCGAACATCCGGGTAGACCGGACCGTCCCGTCGTCCTGGGCCAAGAACTGGTTCTGGGAAAAGAGCACGGTTTCCTTGCCCTTCTTCGGGTCAGGCCGCCACGCGCCAATCCCGACGATGCCTCCGGTTCGCGTGATTAGGATTTCCGGATTCTTGATCTGCGCCTCGTAGATGTCGATGCAGGGCATTCGTTCGGCGCCGTCGCCGCCGTAACGGTGCAGCTTTTCACCCGTGGTGTAGACGAGCAGTTTCGCCTTTCCGTTCTCGTCCAGGTCGTCGCAGGTCATGTTGAAAATGTTGTCCGGGTACGTGCTCTTCGTCCACATTCGCTTTCCGTCGGCCCGGTAGACGGCCAGTTCCCGGTTCGACGTGCCGACCACCAGTTCATTGGACCCGTCGCCGTCGACGTCGGCAGCGATCGCCGTCACGGAAAGATCCGGCACGGTGTCCTGCGCGTACGTCTCGATCTGGGTCAGGCAGAGTTCGGGTTTGTCCTTCTTGTTGGGGCGCGGCAGCAACTTGACCTGGCGGGCCTTCTGGCCCACCTCAATCCGCCATGTCGGCAGGCGGCTGATCGAGTAGTAGAGTGCGCCGAAGAGCGGCGTGTTCTCGAACACCACCTTGGGCTTGGCGATCTTGCGGATGTCCTTCTGAAAACCGTCGTCGCTGAGGACCAGCGAGAAGGTGAAGTCGCCTTCCGCGTGCCAGGGTTTGCCGAAGTGTTTCTCGCGCGGATCCAGGCCGTCCTGCATGATGCCCACCAGGCGGATGCACGCCAGCGGCGTGGACTGGGGCAGCGTCAGCGTGATCTCCAGTTTGTCGGTGTTGCTCCAGGAGGGAATATTGCAGGCGTGGATGTTGGTGTATTGCCCGTCCAGCAGTTCGGAGACCGGCTGGCCCGGCGGAGTGTTGGCCGTCATCTGGACCTTTGTCAGCCGGCGCAGCGGGAGTTGCAGACGGTCGGGGCAGGTGAGGGCCCCAAAAACGTCCTGCCCGCCGGCGGGCGCCGCCGTTCGTTCGGGCGGCAGGGCCTTGCTGGCGTTCCAGAGATCCTCCAGCAGGCCGGCCGGTTTGGGCAGCGCGGTCGCCTCGGCCAGAGTCACCGCGCTGGTTCCGGGTTTCATGGCCACGCCGGCCGCACCGGCGCCGACCGCGACTTGCACCGGCGATTCGCTCGCCGCCGCGGAGCCTGCCGCAGCCGGGTCGGGCACTTCGACCTGGCCTTTGCCCGTGTCGCAATCCAGCACGAAGTTCACGGGCGCCTGGGCCTGGAAAATCTCCCGCACACCGTCTTTGAACGTGGCCTTGAGCGTCTTGAGTCCGGCGAGTCGCAAGGTGTTGCCCGAGATGTTATAGACGGCCGCGTCCGTCTGGAACCCCGCCAGCGGCAGCGGGCCGCGCGTGCCTATCAGCGCCAAGTGGCCGCCGGCGGCGGTTCTGCCCTTGACCATCATCGCATCGTCGCCGACCCGCCGGGCCTCGAACTCGTCCACGCGCGACGGGCCCGCAACGTACAGAAGGTTCTGGAACGTCTGCGCCTGCCCCTTGGCGATCCTGGCCTGCTTGAATTGCGACAGCACGAACGGCGCAGCCGACCCGTCGGCCTCCCAATGCTCGCTCGTCTGGGGCAAATCGTCCGTCGCCTGGACGCGCATGGAGCTGCCGCTGGGGGCGTCGGCCACCCACGCGCGGCCGTTCATTGCCGCCGGCTGCATACCGCGCCAGCGGCAGACCATGTTGTACTCGCTTGCCACGGCGGAGGCTGTCGTTGCCGAAGCCGGGTCGGCCTGGGCCTCGATGCGGTCCAGCACCACGAAGTAATGTCCGCGCCAGTGAACGATGGTCCTGGTCCAGTCGGACCCGCCCACGCCGTGGTCCGTCGAGGACAGCGCGCTGACCTCGCCCATGTTGGCACAGGCCTCCAGCGTGCAGGCGGCGAACGGCTTGTGGGGTTTGCCGTTCGAGATGGACACCATGCTCCTGGACCAGCCGGTGATGTCCTTGCAGTTGGTGAACAACCAGATCTCCCCCAGGTCCGTGAAGCGGGCGATGGAGTTGTTCTGGAGCGGGTTGATGGTGTCAGGTCCGTTGACGCTCTGCGAGCCGGCGAGGAACATGTAGGCCTCGTTGGGTCCCATTCCGTCGCGGAAGGCGGCGCGGTCCAGCAGTCCCAGCCGCGGCCAGGGATCGGTGGTGCCGGGCGTTGCGGGTACGCCAGGGCGCCTGGTGGTCCAGCGAGACTCCTTTCGCGGGTTGACGGCAAGGTCGTACATACGCTCGTCGAAAGGCAGCGTCCTCACGCCGGAATATCTGGAAGGCTCTTTGGTTTCGCCCAGGTCCCAGGTCATTCCGTTGAACGGCCCGCCCACCGAACTGTGGTAGCCCCCGACGACCTCTCTGTCCTGGCGGGAGTACCAGCGGAATCCGGGGTCGCCGTAATAATATGCCGCCGCGGTTACGATTCCCCTGCCGTGCCAACTGATCTTGGCAAATCCCGCGTACGTGCCGATATAGCTGTCCAGTCCGGCGTAGCAGCCGGGGGTGCCCCAGCGGTCAGGGATGTTGTCGGCGGTCATGACGTACATGTCCGCGGCGCGGGCCAGGTTGCCGTTGGAAATCCACTGGGGCATGCCCTCGTAGAGCAAGGAGTAGAAGTACAGCATCGTGGTCTCGCCCAGTTCCCAGGTGTCGAAGTTGTCGCGGAACGAACGGATGTAATGGGCGGTGGTCTTGCGGGCGCCCTCGGCCCGGCGCTCGATCTCCTTGCGGGTTCTGTCGTCCATGCGGCAGTGGTTGAGCACGTAGTCCTGCAGGTTCACCGTGGCCAGAAGGCAGGCGGCGGCGTGACGGTCGCCCACCTCGTTGATGTAACCGCTGTCGGAGTCGATGTGGTCGTACCAGTACTCGTTGGGGTAAGCGGCGGACAGGACCATGCAGCTCTCGAACTCGTTGAGTTCCTTTTCGTCCAGAACGCCCGACTGGAAAATGCCCCGGATGCCCAGGATGTTTTCCGTGGCCCCGTAGTGATTCGACGGTGTGTGGGTTCGTCCGCCGACGGCCCGGCAAACGTCAAGCATCATGGCCGCGGCGACTCGCATCTGATTTGGGCTCATAGGGCACAGGACGGGGACGTTGGCGGGGCTTTGCCCGCACGCTCCGCCGCGGACGTAGCCAATGGCCCTGCGGGCGGGCACGTAATTTTCGGATTCGTTCGGCGTGCCCTTGAATGCCAGCGCGATCTGCGAAACGGTGCGACCGGCTGGGTCGCCGTACTCGGCCGGAGGGGTCCACGGCCAGGGGTCGGGGGCCCAGGCGTCTTTTCCGCCCGTCTCGTGGAAGAGCGGCAGCGTGAGCGTCGCGTCTTTGGGCAAGGTCTTGAGAAGCTCGGCGAACCTGGCGGTCGCTCCGGCCAGACCGGAATCGTTGGAGGCCTCCAGGACCACGAAGTTCACGTCGGCGACGAAAGGTTCGAACACCGTGCGGACGATGAATCGGTCCCCGCCGGGCCAGGAGCGGTTGCTCTGGAGCAGGAATCGCGTGCCCAGCGCGTGCAGGAGGCGGTTGTCCTGCGCGTTTCCCAGGACGATCAGCGGCGTGCGGCGGAAGGCGTCGGTGAGCAGCCAGGTTTCGTCGCTGGTGACGGTGCGGTCGTCGGCAAGCTCGAGCTTCAGGCCGGAGGAGTCGAGAACCGCCTTCTGCACCGCCTGGGCCGCCCTCAGCGTCCAGGCGGCGTTCTTGCCGTAGACGATGATGGCCTTGACGCCGTCCTTTGGCGCCAGCGGCATGGCGTAGTTGATCGGTCGCGGCAGGGCCTTGAACCCGGGATTGTCCACGATTTGAGCGGACAACGCGGAACCCCCAAGACCCCAGCACAGGACCAACGACAGCAAAAGGCAGAGCGATGGACGTTGGGACATAGACAAGCCTTTCTGTTCATCTAACCGCGCGGGGGAGGGAAGGTTTCCGTGTAGTAAGCCAACGACTTTAGTGGGGGGCTGTTATTCGGTAGTTTCGCGGCCGATGGAGCGGGATACCGACCTCTGGTACACCCGCCACGACGAGGCTGGAGGCGACGCCAACAACACAGCCTGCCACAGAGGCCGCGGCGCGGCCCTCGGCCGCAGCCAATTGCGGATTGCGGATTGCGGATTGAAGAAAATCGTTACGACATTTCACGATCTGTGCTGTTAGTGGAACGGAGGCTCACAGAGTTAAGAAGAAACAAATATCGGCTATGCCTCTAGCCGAATCGCGTTTTGACGCGGAATCCGGCGCGTTTCAAACGCGTCGGCTGGCCCGTTCGTAGTGTGCCCGTAAGGGCATAAGAAAAAACGCCTTGCGGTGTCACTACAAACGGAAACAGTCATCCAGCGGACGATTCCGAAAAATGGTTCATCCGGGGGAAGCGTAGTTCCTCAGATAGAAGCGTAACTAGCGCGTCGCTTCCCTATCTTCAATAAAATAGCCACGGGTTGCCCGTCTGCGGGCTACCCGTGGGTAGCGGCACCAGGCTCCTACCGCAGAGCGGTTAAATAAACGTTTCTAGAGAGAATATCTCTGGCCCTCGCGGATACGATATTGAACCCTTCCAGGGTACGTCGGAGACGGCCTAAATCCACGGGTAGCCCGCAGACGGGCAACCCGTGGCTATCTTATCGAAGACCAAAAACGAGGTCACGGCTACGCCCTCTATCGCCCGAACTATGCTAAGTCTGATGATTCCGAAAAAACGATCTGAAAAAATAAAAAATATTTGCGCCGGCTAGACACGGCTGGCCATGAAGTTATGTGTGCCAACATTTATTACGTGTCGTATTTTCTACACAACAGCCAAATCCATGTTATAATACAGGGAGTGGTCCTTGTGATGTGGATGTA
>CAZYDC010000272.1:0-7218 GCA_964646065.1 uncultured Planctomycetaceae bacterium
GGCGGCGGCGGTTCCGGGCGTGGCCATTCCGCTGCTGAGGGACGGTTGCGCGGACACGGCCGTGGACCTGGATTGGGTGTGGGATGCAATCTACCTGAGTTCCAACGAAAGAAAAGGCCCGATGGACCTGGAAAGCCTGCATCGCGACGTGAGCAAGTGGTTTACGCCTTCCTCGTTGCGCGAGGCGGTGGACTTTGAGGCGGCCGGAGCGGGCGACCTGGCCCTGGAATGGCTGGCGCGATCGGGCAAGCGATGGCGGCCTTTCCTTTCGGCCTGCGTGTACCGGTCGCTGCATGAGGGCGAGGCCCCGCTGCCGGAGGACTTCCGCAACGTGGCGCTGGCGGTCGAGTGCTTCCACAAGGCCTCGCTCATCCACGACGACATCGAGGACCACGACGAGTTCCGCTACGGTCAGAAGACCCTGCACGAGCAGCACGGCGTGCCGATCGCCCTGAACGTGGGCGACCTGCTGCTGGGGCACGGATACCGATTGATCGCCTCATGCCAGGCGCCGCCTCAGGCCAAGGCCGACATGCTCGCCGTCGCCAGCCGGGGGCATTGCGAACTGTGCGCGGGGCAGGGCATCGAACTGGAGTGGATGGCCAAACCGGGGCCCCTGAGCGTCGAGCAGGTGGTCGAGATTTTCCGCCGCAAGACGGCCCCGGCGTTCGACGTGGCCTTGAACCTGGGCGCCATTTACGCGGGCGCCGACGGCGAGGTCTGGCGGGTCCTGAGCCGGTTCAGCACGGCCTTGGGCGTGGCCTACCAGATTCGCGACGACCTGGACGATTTCGCCGAGGGTGGCAGCGACATGCCGGCCATGAGACCGTCGATTTTGCTGGCCATCGCGTTCGAGCGAGGCGACGCGGCTGCCCGCGAGGCCATTGCCTCCGCATGGCTTGGCGCGGCCGGCCCGCGCGAGGACCGGGCCTCGCAACTGCGGCGGCGGCTGGTGGAACTGGGCGCGCCGGACGAGGCCCAGGCCCTGCTCAAACACTATAAGAACCAGGCGGTCGAATCGCTGGGCCCGCTGCAAAACGCCCGCCTCAAAACGCTCCTGGTCCGGATCGTCAGCCGCATTTTCCTCGGCGACGGGCAAGAGGTCATGGGTTGCTGCGATGAGTATTCGGCAGGAAATGCTTGAGGCCGCCGCGCGGGGCGCGCGCACGCTGGCCGACGCCCCGACCGGCGACGGCTTGGCCGCCTTGACGGCCTTCGTCCTTTCCCGCCAATGCGACGACGGCGGCTTCCGAGGCCGGGGCGACCGGAGCGACCTTTACTACACCACCTTCGCCGCGCAAACGCTCTGCGCCCTGGGCCGGCCCTTGACGGAGGAATTCCGCTCGTACCTCGCGGGTTTTTCAGACCGGCCCTCTCTTGGCCTGGTCAACCTCTGTTGCCTGATCCGGTGCTGGGCGTGCGCGGGCATGGACTCGCTGGAACCGTCCGTCCGGCGGGCGATGCGAGACGTGGTTTATTTGTACCGGTCGGGCGACGGTGGGTTCGCGAATCATCCAGGCCAGTCCGGCGGCAGCGCGTACGGATGCTTCCTGGCCTTGTCGGCATTGCAGGACCTGGCCGACGCGGCTGTTGCCCCCGGCGGCGCGGTGGCGGCGGGCATGGCCGCCCGCGTGCTCTCGTTGCGGCGGCCCGAAGGCGGATTCGCCAACGAGAGCGGCGTGCCTATCGCGATGGCGCCCGCCACAGCCGCGGCGATCATAGTGCTGACGCAGACGGCGGGAGTTTCGGGTGGTGGCAGCCAGGGATGGCCGCCACACACAAATGAAAAAATCGTGCGGGACGGCATCGCCTCGGGTGCGGAATGGTTGCGGTCCTCGCGCCGCGCCGACGGTGGTTTCGCGGCCGTGGAAGGTATCGACAGCGATCTGCTTTCGACGGCGACCGCCCTGCACGCGATGGCGAGCGTTGAAAAGTCCAGCAGGGTGCCCAACGACGCCGACAAGCAAGCCCGCCAACAATTTCTGGGGAACGATGGCGGGCAAGCTGGATCTAATGTCGGCTTGCCGGTCGGCGCAGTAGAACGCTCCCAAAGGAAAAGCCTGGGTAATCCCGCGGAAACTCCGTCGCATCGCGATCTCGCTCGCGCGTACGTCCTGGGCTTGCGCGAGCGGGGCGGTTTCTCCGGCGGTTCCTCCGACCGCACGTGCGATTGCGAATACACGTTCTACGGCCTGCTGGCCCTGGGGCACCTGTAGGAATTGCGGATTGCAAATTGCATGTTGCGGATTGAACGGCGAAGAGCGGATACTCAAACTGACCTGAATGCCCACAGATTACACTACAATCTCTCGCGCGCATGAAACCGCGCGGTCGCACTTGCTCGCCCTGCGGGCGCCGGAGGGTTGCTGGCGAGGCGAGCTTTCCAGCAGCTCGCTGGCCACGGCGACGGCGGCGTTCGCGCTGGCCGCCGTCGATCGCGAGGCGAACGCCGGTTTGGTCGCGCGGGGGCTGGAGTGGCTCGCCGCCAATCAGAACTCCGACGGCGGATGGGGCGACACCCCGCAAAGCCCCAGCAACATTTCCACCACGCTGCTGGCCTGGAGTGCGCTGTCGCTGCCAAGCTCTTGTGCGCGGCGGCCATCCCTGGCCGCCGCGTCCGGAGGTGGCAGCCAGGGATGGCCGCCACCCACAAATAAGGGTGTGCCCTCGCCGGCCTCGGATCGCGCCGAGCAGTACATCCGCTCCGTCGCGTCGTCGCTGGAGGCGGCGGATATCGTTTCGGCGGTGTACAAAGCGTATGGCAGCGACCGCACGTTTTCCGCGCCGATCCTGACCATGTGCGCGATGGCGGGGCGCCTGGGCTCGGCCGACCGCGCCTGGCGATGGATCGCGCCGCTGCCGTTTGAACTGTCGCTGGTGCCGCGGGCGTGGCTCAAGTGGCTGCGCCTGCCGGTGGTCAGCTACGCGCTTCCGGCCTTGATCGCCATCGGGCAGGCGATTGATTTTCATCGCCGGGCGGCTTGGCCGGTGCGGCTGGTGCGGCGCTTGGCCCGGGCGACGTCGCTGCGGAAACTCTCGCAAATTCAGCCGTCCGGCGGCGGATTCCTGGAGGCGGCGCCGCTAACAAGTTTCGTGGTGATGAGCCTGGCCTCCATCGGCCTGAAGGATCACCCGGTCGTCGCACGCGGCGTGGAATTCTTGCGGCGAGGCGTGCGGGCGGACGGCTCCTGGCCGATCGATACCGACCTGGCCACGTGGGTCACGACGCAGGCCCTGGGCGCGCTGGGCGGCGACGATATTGCGCGGCGACCGTCTCCTTTATCTGCGCGGCGGCCATCCCTGGCCGCCGCGTCCGGAGGTGGCGGCCAGGGATGGCCGCCACCCATGCAAGAGGGAGTATCCGAAACAGTTCTCGACTGGCTCCTCGCCCAGCAGTCCAAGGCCGAGCATCCCTACACCGGCGCCGCGCCGGGCGGCTGGGCCTGGAGCGATCTTTCCGGCGCGGTCTGCGATGCCGACGATACGGCCGGCGCTCTGCTGGCCTTGCGTGGCATGGGCGTCCCGCCCATGTGTAGCACGGGCATCTTGCCCGTGTCTTCGCCGTTTCTGGCTGTCTCTTCTCCTTCTCCTTCTTCTTCTTCTTCTGAAGTAAACCCACTATCGCAACAACAGGAAGAACAACAGCAAGACAGGGCCGGGACGGCCCTGGAACACATGGGCAAGATGCCCATGCTACACGAAGAACTGCCGGCCGCCGCGCGGTTGGGCGTGAAATGGTTGCTGGACTTGCAGAATTCCGACGGTGGGATTCCCACGTTTTGTCGCGGGTGGGGCAAGCTGCCGTTTGACCGCAGCAGTCCGGACCTGACGGCCCACGCGTTGCGGGCCTGGTCGGTCTGGTCGGACGCGATGAGCCAGTATCCCGCCGAGTTGGCCGCCGTGCGCCGCGGCTGCGCGAGCGCGTTGAAATACCTGGATAAGTCGCAGCGGTCGGATGGCAGTTGGTCCCCGCTGTGGTTCGGCAACCAACTCTCGGCATCGCAGGAGAACCTTACCTACGGCACCGCGCGAGTCGTGCAGGCGCTGGCGGAAATGGTGCAAGGCCCGATGCCGGGCCTTGTGGACACGGCCCAGGCCCGGACGATTGAGCCTATGTTTCAACGCGGCCTGGAATGGTTGCTCCGCGCGCAGAACGCTGACGGCTCATGGGGTGGCGCGCAAGGAGTGGCGGGGTCGATCGAGGAAACCGCCCTGGCCGTCGAGGCCCTGGGTAGTGTTTTGTCGCTCATGAATGGAGGCGTGAAGGGTGCCATGCCCAAGTCTGCGCGGGCATGGGAATGCCGGACGGACATGCCCGCGCAGACTTGGGCATGGCACCCTTCCATCGCCGATGCCGCGCTACGCGGCGCGGGCTGGTTGATTGAACGCACGCAGGGCGGCAAATGTTTCCCGCCCGCGCCGATCGGCTTATACTTCGCTAAACTGTGGTACCATGAGCGTCTGTACCCGGTCATCTTTACCGTCGCCGCGTTGCGACGATTGCTGAAGGCCATAGGCCGATGACGAAATTGCGATACATCCTGGTTGGTCTTGTGGCCGCGGGGTTGCTGGCGGCGCTGTGGCTGCTCGCCCAGCCGCGAAACCCGGAGGAGAAGCCGGGCCATGTCAACGCCTCGCTGCCCGCCCCCAAGGAGCCAAAGTACAAGCCGTTCACCGCGCCGGCCACCGGTTCGATCAAGCTCGCGCTGGGGGCGACTCCCTGGCCGATGTATCGCGGCAACCCGGCCATGACAGGCGTCGCACCGGGGCGGATCGGCAATTCGCTGCGGTTGGCGTGGGTGATGCGGACAGGCGAGAGCCTGCGCAATGGTTCGGGGCACTCGTCGGCGGTGATCGGGCACGGGCTGGCGTACATCGGGTCGGAAGACGGAAATCTCTACGCACTGGAACTGGCGACCGGCCGCAAGGCATGGGCGTTCCCCAGCGGCGACATTATCCAGGCCCCGCCGATGCTTCTGGACGACACGGTGATCTTCGGCGGCAACCGCAAGGTCGTTTGCCTCGGCGCGCTGGACGGCAAGGTGCGATGGACATCCGATATTGGCGACGACGTCGCCGCCTCGGCCAACTGGTTCGCCGGTCCCAGCGGCGACAAGCGAATCGTGATCGGCTGCTGGGACTACAACGTGTACTGCCTGGACTTCAAGAACGGGCACTCGCTCTGGAAGCAAAAAACCGGCTCCTATGTCAATGCGGCGGCGACGGTGGCGGCGGGGCGGATCGTCCAGGCCGCCTGCGACGGCAACGTGTACTGGCTGGACCCCCAGAGCGGCGACGTTCAGCGGAAGTTTGAGACCGAAAATTTTATCGCCTCCGCGGCGGCGATGGAGTCCGGCAAACTTTACTTCGGCAGTTACTCGCAGAAGTTTTATTGCCTGGACGCGGCCACCGGGCACGCCGACTGGACCTTCGCGGTGGATGGTGAAATCGACGCGGGCGCCGCCGTGGCGCCCGACCGCGTGGTGTTCGGGGCGCGCGATCATTGCATGTACTGCCTGGACCCGCTGGGCCGGAAGCTGTGGGAGTTTCGCGGGCGAGACTCGTTCATGGCCGCCCCGGTGATCTGCGGCGACCGCGTGCTGGCCCCGTGCGACGACGGCTGGTTGTATCTGCTGGACCTGGCCACCGGCCACGAAGTGTGGTCGTTTGAATTGGGCGAGTCGATTGAATCCTCGCCGGCGGTCGGCGGGGGATTCGTCGTGCTCGGTTGCGACGATGGAAACGTGTACGGTTTTGCGGTCGAGAAATGATTGAAAGGGTGCCATGCCCAAGTCTGCGCGGGCATGTGAACACAGGGCGGACATGCCCGCGCAGACTTGGGCATGGCACCCAGACTACGTAGTGGAATGACAGGTGAAATGATGCCGGACGATTCGCCGCTGCTGGAACTTCGCGATGTGAGCAAGAGCTACGCGCAGCCATCGGCCGTGCGCGTGCTGGCGGGCGTGAACCTGCGCCTGGAGGCGGGGCAATCGCTGGCGGTGGTGGGCGTGAGCGGGTCGGGCAAGAGCACGCTGCTGAATCTCATCGGCGCGTTGGATCGGCCGACCAGCGGGCAGGTCTTGCTCGACGGCGCCGACCTTGCCGGGATGAGCGAGAAGAAACTTGCCGGCCTGAGGAATCGCCGGATCGGCTTCGTTTTTCAGATGCACCACCTGCTGCCGCAATGCACCGCACTGGAAAACGTGGTGGTTCCGACGTTGGCGGCCAAGGCGGCCACAGGCCGGGATGTCGAGGATCGCGCGATACAACTGCTTGTCCGCGTTGGCCTGGGCGAGCGGGCGCATCACTATCCGGGCGAAATGTCCGGCGGCGAGTGCCAGCGCGTCGCGGTCGCGCGGGCGTTGATTAACCGGCCCGAGCTGTTGCTGGCCGACGAACCGACCGGCTCGCTGGACCGCGAATCCTCCGGGGGCATCGCCGACCTTCTGTGCGAGCTGGCCCGCGACGAAAAACTGGCCATGGTGGTCGTGACCCACTCGACGGAATTGGCCCGGCGGATGGGCAAGGTGATGAGGCTGGCGAGCGGTGTGCTACAGGAGGGCCTGGGCGAGTGAAGTTCCGCGGGCTCATCGCGAGGAACCTGTGGTTCCATTGGCGCAGCCACCTGGCCGTGATGCTGGCCACGGCGACGGCGACGGCCGTGATCGTCGGCGCGCTGCTGCTGGGCGACTGCGTGCGGGAAACGTTGCGCCGGGCGGCCCTGATGCGTATCTGGCCGGCCGAGTTCGCGATCAACGGCGGCCAGCGGTTCTTCTGCGCGGACCTGGCGGATCGGCTTCATGATCGCCTCCCCAAACAAAAGACCATCGCGGCGATCCTGACGAGCGGTCGGGTTTCCAACAATCGTGGCGACGCCTCGGCGAACAACGTGCAGGTGATTGGATCGACCGAGCTTTGGCCTGGAAAGAACGAAGGCAACGCCCTAGTGGAGTGGCTTCAATCTGAATCGGGTGCCGATATTCCCGCCTGCGTGAATGCGGCGCTGGCGGCGAGGTTGCGGGTCCGCGTCGGGGACGAGGTGGTGGTTCGTCTATCCCCGCCGACGGCCTTGCCGGTGGACTCGCCCATGTTCGAGGGCAGTGAAAAAGCCGTGGTGCTCCGGGTTTCGATCGTCGGGGTGTCGCACAGCAGCCAGGGCTCGGATTTCAGCCTTCAGGCCAATCAGACGCCGCCGCTGAATCTTTTCCTGCCGCT
>CAZYDC010000273.1:0-2679 GCA_964646065.1 uncultured Planctomycetaceae bacterium
GGAATATCCGATAGACATAGTTGGGATTCGCGGCCAGGCGGCGCTTGGCCGCACGTCGGGCAAAGGCAAGCCGTTTATCCTTGTTGGCCTTGAGGTTTAGTCATTGCCCCTCCGGCAGGGCGATGCGGAGGCCGCAGACGTTGAATCGGGCGGTGTACGGTGGATTGGCGCAGTCGTAGTTTCGCGCGGAGGATCGGCATCCGGCGGCGGCCATCGACCAGTACCCGCCGCGGAGCATGTGCGCGCACCGGCGTTTTTCGAACGTCGGGCCGACGGGGTCCGTCACGTCGCCGGCGTAGTCGCCGAAGAAGTCCAGGCACCACTGGCTGACGTTTCCGCACATGTCGTACAGTCCCCAGGCGTTGGGGGCCTTGAGGCCGACGTCGTGCGTCTGTCTTTCGGAGTTGCCCTCGAACCACGCGATCTTCGCGAGGTTGGCGTCGGTGCAGTCGGCCCCTTCGCCCTTGCCCGCCATCTTCTCCCCGGAAGTGTTGGCGGGCAGGTTCGCGGCCGGATCGTTCAGGGCCCGGGTCGTCCCGGCGCGGCAGGCGTATTCCCACTGGGCCTCGGTGGGCAGGTCCAGCGGCTGCGAAGTGCCCATGGCCAGCCTGCCGATGAACGATTTCTCGTCCGCCTTGCCGTCGGGCTTGTCGTCGCCGCGAACGTCCTGCCACGAGACGCTCTCGACCGGCCGCTTGGCGTTGCCCGCGAAGTAGCTCGGATCGTTCCCCATGACGCGCGACCACTGCTCCTGCGTCACCGGGAACACGCCGACGTAGAACGCCTTGGTCAACGTCACGGTGTGCGGTTTGTCGTCCGCATGGTAATCCCGGGCGTACTGTT
Source organism: uncultured Planctomycetaceae bacterium (assembly GCA_964646065.1). Classification (GTDB taxonomy): domain Bacteria; phylum Planctomycetota; class Phycisphaerae; order SM23-33; family SM23-33; genus CAZYDC01. The sequence goes on from CAZYDC010000273.1 coordinate 844, forward strand.
CGCCGGTCGCATCGCCGGCCGGCGTGCCCATGACAAACTTGCCCGCGGGCAGGCGATGCAGCAGCATCTTGGTCGTCCGCCAGGCATCGTTCTTGAGCAGGTCCTCGGGGGCCTTGTCCAGTTCGGTCACCGGCCACGGGCCGGCCGGGCCTGTGGACAAGTCCACGACGGCATAGTCATGGGACAGGTTCACTTTCGGCGCCGGCGCGGGTGCGGTCTTCGCCACGGCCTTGGCTTCCTTCTTGGGCGCGAGCAGATACTTCTCGTACCATGCGACGGAGGCCTCCCTGGCCCGCTTGGCGATCTGCGTCTGCTCGGGCGTGTACTGGGCGAAACCCTTGAAGCCAATGTCGAATCCGTGTCCCACGCCATGAATCGTCACCAGTTCGCAGGGAACGTTGTTCTTCTTGCACTCGGCCAGAAACTTCTCGCTGTGCCAGTACGGCACGCCGGTGTCCTTGTCGCCGTGGATCAGCAGGGACGCGGCGCAGTAGGGGTTCACCTGGAGCAGCGGCGAAAATTCCGCCGCCCGCTTCGGATCGAACTTGAAGGCCTCTTCATAGTGCGTCACGTTCCCGTTCTCCCACCAGGTGCGGATGTCCGTGGGAGGGAAATACGCGACGGCGGCCGCCAGGCGGTCGGAGGTTCGCAGGATGCCGTCCCAGTTCTTTGGATTGGGTATGCCCTCGTCCGAGGTGGTGGCCATCATCAGGGCCAGATGCCCGCCGGCGCTTCCGCCCAGGGCGCCGAGGCGGTCGGGATCGACGCCGTACTTCTGGGCGTTGGCGTGGATGAAGCGGATGCCGCGGCGCACGTCGTCCACGATCTCGGGCATGGTGAACCTCGAGCCGTCGCCGTGACGAAGGAAGAAGACCGCGAAGCCCTTGTCCAGCAGCGCGCGGCAATCGAAGAAGCCGGCGTACGGGTAGTCGGCCGAGAACGCGGCTTCGGGGGGGAACAGCCCGGAATGCCAGGCGCCGCTGACGATCCAGATGACGGCGGCGCCGTTGCCCTTCTTGGGCTGCAGAACGTCCATGGTCATCGCCAGGGCGAACTTGTGGCCGTAGACGACGTCGGTGTAGACGTCGAACTCCTTGGAATAGTCCTTGTGGTCCGCGGCTTTGGCGGCAACCCCAAAGGAAAGGAACAGGCAGACGATTGCCAACAGGATGAACAATTTCATTTCAGGCCTCACAAGTGTGTCGTTTCTCATTTGGATTTCGCGGCCGGCCGTTCTTCGGATACTTGGCCTTGCGATACCCTTGGGCCGCGTCGGCATAGGCGACGAATTTCGCCTGGAGTATTTTGGCGACGGCGGCGGCGTGCGCCTTACCCGGCGCGCCGCATCCGATCAAACCGAGTCGAACCGTTTTCATGGGAGATGTCCTTGTCTTCAATTACGAAGAACGCGATGTGAAGGGATTGTAGTGTTCGACCTCGCCGACAAGCAAGCTGGATGTCAAGTCGGGTGCCATGCCCAAGTCTGCGCGGGCATGTCTTCCACAGGGCAACATGCCCGCGCAGACTTGGGCATGGCACCCGAACCGTTTCCCGGAAACCGCGCGACCGCGTCAACTTCACATTTCCGTCTGGAGCTTGCCCTTGACCTCGATTCGATAGACCGTCGCCACGGGGTCGGGCGCCTTGGCCGGCAGGTCCAACATGCGGACCACGTCGCCTTCCTGCTCGAACTTCACCGGCTTGCCGGTGGACAGGCAGGTGATCTTTCGCACGGGGCTCAAGAGTCCGCGGAACACGCACGTCGGGGCCTCGTGGCGGAAGGCGTGAAGGTAGAGGTTCTCGCCCGCGACGGTCGGCGCGCCGCACGTGCAGAGC
>CAZYDC010000273.1:2689-7215 GCA_964646065.1 uncultured Planctomycetaceae bacterium
GCGGCGGCTGGCGTAAATCGCCTCGCCGTTGACCCGCAGCCACCGCCCGACGCCTTCGATCCGCTTGGCGTGCATCGCGGGTATCACGCCGTCGCCGCGCGGGCCCACGTTGATCATCAGGTTGCCCCCGCCGGCGGCCGTGTTTTGCAGGCACCAGCACAACTGGGCCACGCTCTTGAGCGGAGCGTCCGTGTCGTGATAGCCCCACCATTGCGGGGCGATGGTCATGTTGGACTCCCACGCCCGGCCGGCAGCGCTGGCGGCGATGTAATTCTCGGGCGTGTCGTAATCGTTGGCGTTGCGGTCGCGATTGTTCACGACGATGTGCGGCTGGAGCTTGCGGACCATGGCCGTGATCGGCTTGGCCGCCTCGCCCTTGAAATCGTCCGGCAGGCCGCCGTCGTAAAACAGCAGGTCGATGCGGCCGTAATTCGTGCAAAGCTCGCGCAGTTGACGCCGCACGAAATCGTAGTACGCCAGATACTGGTCGCGCGTGTAGTCGGCGTGCTTGACGGCGGAATAGTTCTTGTCCAGTCCGCCCTCTTGCCAGTAGTCGTGCAGACTGAAGTACAGGCCGACCTTGAGTCCCTCGGCCCGGCAGGCCTGGACGTAGGGTGCGACCAGGTCGCGCTTGGGACCGTAGTTGCTCGCCTGCCAATCGGTCGTGTCGGTGTCGAACAGGCAGAAGCCGTCGTTGTGCTTGGTGGTGAGCACCGTGTATCGGCAGCCGGACTGGCGGGCCAGGCGGGCCCAGACGCGCGGGTCGTACCGGCTGGCGGTGAACTTGCGGGCGTACACTTCATATTGCGGCTTGGTCATGCCGTGCATGCAGTGAACCATCTCGCCGCGGCACGCGGCGGAATAGGCGCCCCAGTGAAGGAACATGCCAAACCGCGCCTCGTTGAACCACTTCATTCGAGCCTGATCTTTGGGAGTCATTCATTCATCCTTCTTGAGTATTCCAGCATTCGGAGTCCTGATCCGCAACCGGGTTTTTGCGAAACCGCGAGGGGGAGTTGGGTCCAGTCTTTGTCAATATTATTGCGACCAATAACAACCTACCCGGATCGTCGCAGAAGGCGCCCCTCGGCCTTGCGAAAGCCCGCGCGACGGCGGCCTTTGCGGGCCGTTGTTGCGGTACTCAACTGCACGGCCAACTTCGCGAGCACCAACTGGTTCAAGCTGGTTCCCTCTTCCTCCGCCTCCCGCTCCAACGCCGCGTGCATGGACCTGGGTAACCTGACAACGAATCGCCCGCTCTTCTGGGGTTCCGCACCCTCCACGAGCCCGGTCTGGGTCATCTTCTCCTGAACAAGATCGTGCAGGGCATTACATACGGCTGTCTTGCTAAAGGCTTTTCGCTCCTGGCGGTCGGGGAAAGTCCGGCTGACCAACCCGGTGAAAGGATCGAACAGGGCATTGGAAAGGTCGGCCCAAGTCTTGAACTGTTCAGCAAGCTGCTTTGCCTGCTCCAAAATCTTTGCATTTAGATTCATACATTCTCTCCCTCGTCGTCATCATCGGGATGAACGAATTCGGCTTCCACGTCCATGACTTCCAGGTACAGGGTCTCCTGCCGAAGCCATTTGGCGAACTTTGCCGCAAGCCGACGAACGTTTTCGATCTCTTGATTTTTGTCCGGCAGGATGAACCACACCATGATCGACTTATCTTTGACCAGCGTTCCATCTTCCATCGTGTAAGTGCCGCGCACCAAACCGCCTTGGCTGTATCCGGCAAATTTGATTTGCAGTTCCCGAAATATCAGGCTCATCACGGCGGGCGGGACTTTCGTTCCGTCGTTGTAGGCCGTCGGCAACAGGATGACCGCTTTTTTTCTCTTCATAGCGTGATACTACCGGTAGTATTGTAGCATTCGGCCTCGTTCGGTCAAGGAGATAACCGCACCGCAACCGGGTTTCTGTGAAACCGCGAGGGAATTATAATGCTCTGTAATAACGTACACGCCAAACAGCAAGCTCATGTCGGGGTCGAGCTTGCCGTTTGGCGTCCACTGCATTTCACCTCACCACTGCGTGACGCCCGTCAAGGCCAGGATCAGCCCCAGGCCATTCTCGCCGCCGCGGATGGTGATCGACTCGACCGGCACGTCGTGCTTGGCGCGGTCGAGAATGTGCTCGGTGCGATAGATCGTGCCCTTGCCCTTGGCGCCGACCTTGACGGTCAGCGCGGCCGTGGTGAACGGATTGTCCGCGTGCTCGCCGAAATCGCGAACGGGCTGGGCCTGCCAGTCCACGACGGCGTTCGGGAACGGCCAGAACTGGCAGGACGAGGTCGTGCCGTCTTTGTATTTGACGACGACTTCAAAGCACATTTTCTTGTTGTCGTTCAGGAACGCGGCGGCCTGGAGGATGTACAGCACTTCCATTTTGCGCCCGACGGGAATGGTCACTTCTTTGACGATGTCGGTGCCGGGCATGGGGTTGGCCTGCACGGCGACGACGGCCTTGGGGCCGTTGGCGATGCGGAAGGGCACGCCGCCCAGCGACATCTCTCCGGTGGGCAACTTGCGCATGTCCATGTCGGGGCCCTGGTCGGTCCATCCGCCCTTGCCGTCGCCGGCGGCCTCGTCGGCCAGCGAGCGGTTGGCGACCTTGGACAGGTCCACGTAAATGATCTCGCGCATCCGCTCCTTGGGGATCACGGCGGGCTTGGCCTCGACGATTTCGCTCTCGCCGGCGGGCTTGTCGCCGTTGGCGGTCTTGACGTTGATGTCGTCAAAACCGACCTCGCCTTTGCAGGGCAGCACGCCCAGGGCCAGGGCCATCCGCACGGCGGTGTCCGGCGCGGTGATGGTTTCCTTAACCTGGGCCCAGTCGAACGTGCCCTTGGTCAGCTCGGGGTGGTTGAGTTTTCCGTCCGCGTCTTTTCCGACGAGGTAGGCGCGGGTCATGCTCCTGCCGGTGGCGTCGATGAACTGCATGTAGACCACGGGCGTGGCCTTACCCGCCAGCTTTCCCGAGGAGTTGTTGGCGGGCAGGTCCGTGGCCTCGACGCCCTTGCCGTACATCTTGAAGGAGACGGTCGTCTTGGCGCCGGGGCAGGCGGCCATCCAGGGGGTCCACCAGCAGGCCCCCGAGGCGGGCATGTCCTCGGGTTTGGCGCCGATCATGGTCAGCCAGCGGTTGCCCGCGCTCCATTCGCCGCGATTGGAGGGTTTGTCGATGCTCATCTTGGGATCGACGTATTTGTCGTCGGCCCCGACGTACCACGTCGCGCCGTGGTTGACGCCCACGTCGTATCCGGCGGAACTATCGGGGTGCCAGAGTTTGTCGGAGGTAATGTCAGGGAAGTTATCGTTGAAGGGGCACTCGCTGCAATCGCCGTCGGCCACTCGCCAGAAGAAGGCCGGGGAGCGTCCGCCGGCGTACTCGGGCGCGGCGGGCCAGCGGCCGTCGATCTTCGCGTCGGAGAGCATCGGCCTGGCCAGGTGGGCGCGCGGGCCCCAGGGCAGGCGGAACGTCACGGTCGAGCCGCCCATGCTCTCGGGCGTCAGGTCGGTTTCCTTGGGGTCGCAGGTCTTGACCTCGCTGTGCAGTTCCCATCCGAACTTGTTCTGCAATTCCTCCAGCGTCTTGATCCGCGTGGTCGCGCCGTGCATCAGCACGCTGGCGTCGGGGTTCAGGCGGGCCTTGTTGTAGTCGGCGAACGCCGTGCGGAACCCTTCGGGCCACACGCCGTCCTGTCCGCGATTCTCTCCGCCGATGTAGGCCATGTGAATGCCCGTGAACGCGTTGCCGCGCAGCGTCATAAAGCTGAACCGCAGCGGCCAGGGGTCGCGGTTGGCCCAGCTCACGCCGCCGCCTCGCATGTTGTCGAAGAAGTTGTCCGTGACGGTCATGCGAGTGGACCAACTGCTGCCCATCGCCGTGCCGTAGAAATAGTTGCCGATGATCAGCGTGTCGTTGATGCCCCACTCGTTGTAGATTCCGCTGCCGCCCCGGTTGGACCAGAAGCAATTGCCGATGATCCGCAGGCCGGTGCCGCCGCAATCCCACCAGATGCCCGCCGTCGAGTCGGCGACGATGTTGTATCGGAAGATCCCGCCGGTGACCGGGCCGCCCTTGCAACTGACAGGCCCGCCGCCTTCGCCGTCGTTATTCACGCGCGAGTCCACGTCCTCGTTGGGGTCCTGTCCGCACTGGATCATCATGCAATCTTCGATGATGCTGCCCGGGCCTTGCTGCCCCGCGATGCAGTATCCGCAATGGTAGAAGTTGCACCGCCGGATAATGCCCATGTGCCCCGTGCAGAAAATCGCCGGACGGTAGATGTTGTGGAAGTAGCAGTCCTCCAGCAGGATGCCCGTGCCGTTCATGCCGATGCCCGTGTTGCACCAGGCGAACTCCAGCTTGCAGATCTTCCAGTAGCCGGCCTCGTCGCTGACCCAGAACGGTTCGATTCGCCGGGCGAACCCCAGCTTGTGAATGGCCGCCGGGTTGCCCTCGCCGGTGTTGACCATCAGCGTGCGGTCGCTGGCGCGATACGTCGCCCAGTTGAGCGTG
>CAZYDC010000274.1:0-7202 GCA_964646065.1 uncultured Planctomycetaceae bacterium
GATCGTGCAACGCTCCTCGGCACATGCCGTAGCCCAGCGCTGCCGCGCAGCCGGCCGTGAAGGACGTTGCGGCCGACACGTTCACCCATAAGGAAGACGTGATCTATGCTCGTAAGCATGGAACCGCCCTGACGCTGGACGATGCCGTCGATTACGGCGTTAATTCCCGGTGCGATCCCGCCGGACACCACGATCCCCACGTTCAATCCCGCCGGGCCATTGGGAAAATAGAGCGATCCTTGTTTCCGCCGAACGGCCTCCAGAAAACTCGGCCCTTCCTGCACCATGCATCCGCGCACGCAGTCGTCCACGCAAACGGGGTGGTGGAATTGACTCAACGCCGCCGCCACGACCTGCCGATCCGTTCCGGTCTTCACTTGTCCAGGCTTGGTCCAGCGAGGAACCCTCGGCCATCGCTTCGGGCACCCGCCTTTTTGTTTAGACTTAAGCTTTTCCGGCAAAGGTCTGCCCTCATACTGCAACTGAGCACACTCCGTAAAATGCGATATGATGTCTTTTTCGTACGAGAAGAGGTGCGGGTTTACAGGCAGGCCATCGGGCCCCATGCCCGTGGGTTCGGTCAAAGTTTTGAGGCTATTGACGATCTGGGAGGCGACCGCTTTGGCCTCGGATGCCACCAACTCATTATTCGGGAGGAAAATGCGAGGAGCATCGCCAACCAACTCCAGCCCCTCAGGCAAAGTCTGCGTGCCGACCTGGCACACAACAAAGCGTTTCGGCGGCATACCTCCTCCCATCGCCAGCGCCGCGTTGACTTCCCGCTTCTGCCACTCTTTCAATTCGCTCCCAGCGAAGATCACGATGGCCTCACACTCCGCCAATTCGCGGTTGATCTTCTCCACGAAGCTCGCGTCCCGATTCTGGCCGTCCTCATAGCAAAAGACGCCGCCATCCAGAACTTTCTTCACTTTATTCAGACATTTGGCCACAGCCACCACGAAGTTGGAGTGCTCACTGGAATGGCAGAGAAAGGCACGCATGCATGTTCTCCTTAAGACAGGTTTCGCCGATCATTTCGGCGACCCCGCACGCCGTCGGCGGTCGGGTGGGGTCGCAACCCGAAGGGCACGATTGTGCCAGAACGGAAAGACAATTTATGTGATTCCCCGGGTATCCGCAAGTGGAAATCCGCATTGGCGCGCCTAGAATACTCAGGATGCGTTGGAGACGGACCGGACGGATCAATCTTGAAGCGTGCGCCGGACAAAATGATTATGATGTTCAAGTACGCGGATATTCCTGCCGATGCAATCTCAAGTGACCGATCGCGGACAGGAATTGTTGACTCTAGCGATGGCAGGTGAATCATGAACAAAAGTGAAATCATCCAGAGGATCTGCGAACTGGATCCCAATGCGAAACTCGGGTTGCTTGTCAACTTCAGGGAGGAAGACTTGCAATATCACCTGCGATCGCTGCAGTCCGAATCCGAGCGGAGATCGGCCATCGCTCCCGCACCAGTCCCCGCGCGCGCCTTCCGTCGGCCCAAAGGCGCACTGACCGCCGCACACTGAGAACCGCCACTATTCCCCCGTCACTTTGATCAGCGAATGCACGCCCCACTTGGCGAGCTTGTCCTGGCCGTGCAGGAAGGAAAGCTCGACCACGAACGCCGTGCCGACGATCTTTCCGCCGACCTGCTCCACCAATTGGCACGCGGCGACGGCGGTGCCGCCGGTCGCGATAAGGTCGTCCACCAGCAGCACCTTCTGGCCGGGCTTGATCGCGTCCTGGTGCATCTCGATGGTGTCCTTGCCGTACTCCAGTTCGTAGCTGACCCGCACGGTCTTGTACGGCAGTTTGCCGGGCTTGCGGATCGGCACAAACCCGGCGTGCAGGTGCTGGGCCACCAGCGAACCGAAAATAAACCCGCGGCTCTCGATGGCGGCGACGATGTCCACGCCGCTCTTTTCAAACGGTTTGGCCAGGTCCCGCACCGTCTGGGCCAGGGCGGCGGCGTTGCCCAGCAGCGGAGTGATGTCCTTGAAAATGATCCCCTTCTTGGGGAAGTCCGGAATGTCGCGTATGTAGGTTTCCAGGTTCATGGCAAGCTCCAATGGGTTATCGCGGTAAGTCTAGTCCAGTTCGCGTGCGGCGTCCAGCGGGTATTGAAGGAAGACGGGGGCATTTCAGTTCCGGGCAGTTACGCCTCCCCACTTCCACTTTTCCTCGACAGATTTCCGAATGCGAGAGTTCTCCGCTTCTTGGAAGATCCCAACTGCGCCGACCGGCAGGCCGACGTAAGATCCAGCTTGCTTGTCGGCGCAGTGGGTCGCCTATGGCGATTTGAGGCCAAACTGCATTCCCGGAAACCGAAATGCGCCCAAGAAGGCTGGCACGGCCAGGCCGGGCGAAGTAAGATTGTTCCCGCTGGCGACGGTCGCCGGCGAGAGTTCCTATCGAGAATATCGGACCGGAAGAGCACACGGCCGAATAACTGACGGTTGCGACACTATGACAACACCCAAAGATCGCGAACAGCTCCGGAAACTCGCCGCCCAATACGCGGCCATCGTCAACGGCGACGTCATGAACGCGCACCGCGAGGTCTGGCGCCGCAGCAACCGGCTCGAAGAGCGAACCGTGCCGTTTCAAATCGAGGACAACGGCACGTTCTTCGCCGATCTGTTTCCTCCTCTTGGGTGCGAGGGCCGGATCGAGCGCGAGATTGAACACGAGATGTTGTGGGCCATCACGACCCCCGGGCTCATCGACGATGACCGGGTGTTCCCGCCCTACTACACCGTCGGCTGGATCATCGAGCGGCCGGAGTTATGCCCCGAGCTCCAGGTGACTCACGTGCCGGATGCAACCGGCCGGATGCTCGGTTACAAAACCAACAGGCCGCTGGCCGATCTGGCCCATAACTTCCACAAACTCCAGCGCCGCCCGTTCCGCGTGGACCGGGCGGAGACCTTCCACCGCGCCGAGATCGCGACGCAAGCCTTCGGCGACCTCGTGCCGGTCAAGATCGTGGCGTGGCAAGCCTTGGACGCCGGCGCGGGAATCGCGGGCCAGGCCGTCCACCTGATGGGGATGGACAACTTCTACCTAGCCATGATCGATCAACCCGAGAATGTTCACCGGTTCTTCGATTTTGTTTCGACGGAACGCGTCGAGTTCCTCGATTGGCTGGAAGCCCAAAGGCTCATCACGCTCAATCACGGTGAATTCTGCGCCGGTTCCGGCAGTTGCGGCTATACCGACGAACTGCCCCGGCGCCCGATCAAGGACGGCGACCCGATCCGGTTGGAGGATTGCTGGGGCTACCAGGACGCGCAGGAGGCCGCCGGGATCTCGCCGGAGATGTACGCCCAGTTCATTCATCCGTACCAGCGGCGCACCAGCGACCGGTACGGGCTGCTCTACTACGGATGCTGCGAGCCCGTTCATGCCGCCTGGCCGGTGATCCAGGGTTTCAAGAACCTCCGCAAGATCACCGTCTCGCCGTGGTGCGACCAGGAATCGATCGCTGCCTCCGTCGGGAAAAGCGTCGTCCTGTCGCGGAAGCCACACCCCATGAAGCTCTGCGGAGAAACATTTAACCCCAAGGAATTCGAGGCGCACATCCGCCAGACCCTGGACATCGCCAGGGATAATTTCGTCGAGTTGATCTTCCGCGACACCTGTACGCTCCGCGGCGCCATGAAGGACCGCGTGGCGGAAGCCTGCAAGATCGTCCGCCGTCTGATCGGCCGGGCATGACCGGCTCCGGCCCTTTTTCTCACTCTTCGTCGAGCAGCAGTTTGAGTTTTGCCCGGGCCTGGGTTTCGAGTTGTCGCACGCGTTCGCGCGTCAGGCCGATCATCGCGCCGATCTGCTTAAATGTGCGCGGCGGGCCTTCGTAACCGTCCAGGGCGAAACGCAATTCGAGGATCTTCCGCTCGCGCTCGTCGAGGTTCTTGAGCAGCGACTGCACGAAGGGTGCGTCGCCGGCGTCGAGCATGGCTTGATCGGGCGCTTCGCCGTCGTCCGCGACGACCTCAGAGATCGCCTGCGATTCGTCGGAGCCCATCTGGCTGGGCGCGTTGACGGCGGCCAGGCCCTGGTGAATGATCTGGGCCTTCTTTTCGCTGAGTCGCATTTTCTTGGCCATTTCCTCGACGGTCGGCGGGCGGCCCAGTTGCCCCTCCAGCGACCTGGACGCCTGGCGCCACTTGGAAATCAGTTTCACCAGGTAGGCGGGAATGTGGATCGGCTGGCCGGAGTTGATCATCGCCTTTTTGATGGACTGCTTGATCCACCAGGCGGCGTAGGTGCTGAACCGCACTCCGGCGTCGGGGTTGAAGTCCTCGACGGCCCGCATGAGGCCCAGGTTGCCCTCGGCCACCAGGTCGCTCAGCGTCATTCCCGGATTGGAGTACGCCTTGGCGATCTTGACCACCAGCCGCAGGTTGGCCTGTACCATCTGCTCGCGCGCGACCGGGTCGGAATGCTCCCGCACCCGCCGGGCCAACTGCTGTTCCTGCTGAGCGGTCAGCAACGGGGTGTCTTTGATCTGGTCGAGATACCAGCCTAAGGAACTCTTGGACGCACTGATCATGTTCGCCTCCGGTGGCCGCGAAAGTCACGGCCATCCATCTTTTCGGCACGTCCTTCGGGGCACTTGAATAGCAACTCTTTCCGAACGCTTGCACTATTTTGCCAAAAAGACCTTGCCACGAATTACGCGAATTACGCGAAAAAAACCGGGCTAATGAAACTGCCAGAAACAGCCCGGACGCGAAAACAGCAACGAAAGAAAATGACGTTTCTTTGCTGTTTTCGCGCAATTTGTTGTTTCTTTGTCGTTTACCTGTCTTGCAGTTGTTGTTTTCGTGTAATTCGCGTAATTCGTGGCAAAGTCTTTTTTGTTTTGCCGATTATGATGCGATTGCCCTGGGAAATGCCGAGCAACCCCTCGACTTTTGCGCGCCAAGATGCGATGATGTATGGTTTGCCTGACCTCCGGGCTTCGACGAATTGGTTTGGCCCGCGGGCAGGCATTGAGGCAGGAAATGAACGCTGAAAAAATGATACGGATGATCGCGGACAAGCAACTGGCCTTGATGGAGACCGCCTGGCTGGAAGCGATCGAAGCGAAGGTCCCCGCGGCCGACATGGCCAAGGTCCTGGAGGCGCTGGCGGCGGAGCATCTGGACCAGGCCGAGGCGCTGGCGACGCTGCTGCTGGAGGAGCAGCCGGGCACGCCGGCCGAAAGACTCGCGACGGCCAAGGCGGTCCTTGCGGCCGTGCCCATCAGCGACGAGCTTCGCGGCAAGACGGCCAAGCTCTATGAGAAGGTTTACGCGGAAAAGGTCGGCCCCAAGCCCTTCGAGGCTATCCTTGCGGCCAGCGGATTGCTCTCGGGGCAATCGCCCCGCCGCGCGCTGCGGACGCTGGACACCTCCCTGCGATTGGCGCCCGGAACGTACCTGGCGAATCGATACGACCATGCCGTGCTGCGCGTGGAGAAGTACAACGAGTTGTTCGGCGAGTTCGAGTTGGTGGACATGAACGGCCATTCCCAGCGCCTGGAGCCCAAGGCTCTGGCCGACGAAATGGACGTGGTGGAGGCCACCGATTTCCGCGTGCTGGCCAGCCATCGCGGGGAAGAGCTGAAGAAGTTGCTGGCCCAGGACGCGGGGGCCGTGCTGATGGGGCTGTGCATGTCCAGCGGCGGCTCGATCGATTCCGACGCGCTCAAGATCCGCCTGGTGCCCAAGTACATCGCGCCGGGCGACTGGAGCGGTTGGTGGGGCAAGGCCCGCACCGCCGCCAAGCGCTCGCCGCACCTGAGCCTCGAAGGACGCAACCCCGTCACCATTTTCTACCACGCCGGAGGCAGGACCCTGGAGGAGGAATTCGCCCAGGCCCTCGTCGAGGCCCGCACCCCGCTGGCGCAACTGGGAGTGCTCGAACAATACCTTCGCGACGCCCGCGACCGCAAACTGGCGGTCCAGGCGGCGTTCACCGAACCGATCCTGGTGTCGCTGGCCACGGCGAGCATCGCCTATCAGTCCAACCGCCCCGCCGACGCGCTGGCGGCGGCCTTGGCGCTGGACCGCGCCAAGTCGCTGGGGTTGCGGGTTCCTGAAACCGGTCTGGCCATGCCCGCAGCCGTGCTCACCAAGACGGCCAAGCCCGCGCAGGCCCTGGCGGGCGTGGATCGGGCCGACCTCTGGCCGGTGGCCCTGGACGCGATGACGCAGCGCCCCGACGCCGCCGCGCAGTTGGAAGTCCTGCTGCACCTGACCCCCGCCAACCTGCTGGACGAGGTCACCACGCGGCTGTCCGCGTGCGGCAAGTCGGGCGTCGTCGAGCAGGCCGTGGCCGAAGCGTACGCCGAGCCGCTGGCCCACCTGGAATTGGCCCTGTGGCTGTGGAAAGGCCCGGGCAATCCGCCGGTCAACACGCCCGGCAAGGTCGAAATGTTCTCGCGGATGCTCAAGGCGATGCTCGACCTGCAACACGACTGGGACGCCAGCGCCGCCCATCGCAAGGCCGTGTTCCAGGACCTGCGCGCGGCCTTCAGCGCGAGCGATTTCGCCGCGTTCCGCCTGGCGGTTTCGCAGATGAGCGAACCGGTCGCCGAGACGATCAAGCGGCAGATCGAGCGGTGCGCCGCCGCCCTGGCCGAGTCCGCCCGCGAGGGAATGCTCGCCATCATGCGGGAGAGCTTCTACAACCTCTTCGCGACGCGAGAGCGGTTGGAGGCCTGGGCCGACCCCAACATCATCTGGACCTCGCAGGACTCGCTCAGCCGGCGCGAGGCGGAACTTAAGAACGTTGAGGACGTCAAGATGCTGGAGAACGCCCGGGCCATCGGCGCCGCCGCCGCGCACGGCGACCTGAGCGAGAACAGCGAGTGGAAGTTCGCCCTCGAAGAGCGCGACATGCTCCGCGCGCGGGTGGCCAAGATGCAGGACGAACTGAGCCGCGCCCACGTGCTTCACCCGGAGAACGTTCCAACCGAAATGGTCGGGGTGGGCTCGAAGGTGAGCCTGAAAAACGTGACCAGCGGGACCGAACTCGAGCTGACCTTCCTTGGCCCCTGGGACGCCGACCTGCAAAAGAAGATCCTGAGCTACCAGACCCCGATCGCGCAGCAACTGATGGGCCACGCGATCGGCGACGTGATCCACCTGACCCTGGACGGCGAGGAAGGCGACTTCCGCATCGAGCGGTTGGAAGTGGCGGCG
>CAZYDC010000275.1:0-5519 GCA_964646065.1 uncultured Planctomycetaceae bacterium
GGCGCCTACTCGGGTGCCATGCCCAAGTCTGCGCGGGCATGTCTTCCACGGGCGGACATGCCCGCGCAGACTTGGGCATGGCATCCGAAATTGCTCCCGATGTGCCGCCCGAACACTTTCCGGGAAACCGGTTGACGCTGATCGTCTCGCGGACTTGGTGTCCCCGAATTAGAAAACCGGGGACTAAGATCGACCTCGCGCGAAATCGATCTACGTCCCCGGTTCTTTGCGTTTTTTCGACTACCTCTTGGAACTGCCGACTTCCTGGGCAGCCCATTGGGACTGTTTGATCCAATTGTTGAATGTCAGGAGTTTGGGATACAGTCTCCTGACGCTATCGAGGTTGACGCTGTAGCCGACGTCGTTGAACCATTGGAACATCGTGGCCACCTCGGGCATGGACTTGCGCATTGGCTCCATCGGGGCCTGTTCGTACCGCACGGTTTTGCCCAGCACCTGCGAGAACTGGCTGACCGCCTGCGCCATGGTCAGTTCGTCGCCGGCAATGTCATACGCCTGGCCGAAGCATTCCGAGCCGTTGGAGAGGCACTGGGCAGCGATCGCCCCGATGTCGCACACGGCGATCATCTGAAGCGGCTTGTCCGGCGGCAGCGGCAGCGACAGTTTGCCGTTCAGTATGGCCGTCTTCATGTCCGGCGTGTTGAAATTGTCCATGAAGAACACCGGTCGCACGATCGTCCAGGACAGGTCCAGCGAGGTGATGTACTGCTCGATCTGCCACTTGGTTTCAAAGAACGGAATGCCGGTGTTCCTGTCGGCAGCGCCGACCGAACTATAGACGAAATGCTGAATTCCCGCATCCAGGGCCGCGTCGGCGAACGCCTTACCCTGCCTGACCTCGCCCTCCAGTCCTGCGGTGTAGAAGTCCTGCACGCTGAAGGCGCCGTAGCAGCCCTGGAGCGCCTGCTGGAGCGACGCCGGATCGTCGAAGCTGCCCTTGGAGGCCGTCGCCCCCATCTTAATCAATTCCCGGGCCGTTAGGTTGCCGGGATCCCTTGTGAGGATTCGCACCTGACAGCCCAGTTTCAAGAGGCTCCGCGCACAGGCCCCGCCCTGCCGGCCCGTAGCGCCGCTGACCAGAATCATCTTGTCTCGGAGGTTCATAGAATGCGCCCTTTCTGCCTGCGCACCGGCAGGCGTTTGATTGGTTCGACACGTCCATTCTAGGCAGCCCGCGCGGAGTAACACCGGGAAAAGCGGGGGGGAAAAGCGGCGAGGAAAAGCGGGGACTGAGATCGATTCCGTCTGCGGAATCGGTGTCTGTCCCCGATTTTCCGCGAACACAGAGCAACCTGACCTTACTAATTAGTAAGGTGTCCCCGAATTAGCCGCTATTTATTTGCCCGTGGCGCCCAGTGAATTTGACGCGGTTCGGACGTGATGGTGCCGGTGCATGATTTCGAGTTGATCGTCCCGGTCCAGAGCTTCAGGTTGTCCTTGCCGTTTCCGCCGTGTTTGCTGGTGTAGAAAGCCTGGAAGTCATATTGCCCGGGGCCCACCGGGATGGACCAGTTGATCCGGTCCGCCCGTCCGGCCGAACCAATGAATATCTTGGCCTTGGGCGCAATGACGATGGTGTTGACCGCGGTGTCGTATTTCGTCGCTGTGAGATTTGTCACGCTGTAGAAATCGGAGTGGACAACCTTGCCGTCGGCCGAGGTCGCGGTGATCTCCAGGTACTTGTCCACGTCGTAAAGGTTGACGGCCAAGGGCTTGTCCGTCGTGTTTCGCAGGACAACGGACGCCGCCACGGAACTTTGGTTGCCCCCGCCGTAGTTATAGTGGGCGAAAAGATACACGCCGACCTGCAGGCCATCGACCGGTTTGCCCCACGCCCAGGAATCGATCCCCGCCGCCACAAGCCTCTGGACTTCCTTAACGTAGCGATCCGTGTCGGGCCTGAAATTCATCGGGTAGCTCGGAAGATAATACTCCCCGCGCCCGGGTAATTTATTGAGAAGCATCAGGTACGAATTCCCAACCAGCGCACTGTGATAAGCCGTCTGCACAGACTGAGCGCCGCTCGGGTCGGCGCACATCGTGATCGTCTCGATGACTTCATCCTTGGGGCTTTTCTCGCCGGAGGCCTGGCTCGTGGTCTTGTCCGCGTTGGCGGCCGGTGGAACCGGCAAAAGCCGCCGAGTCACCTTCACCGTGAACGTGTGATACCAGCCCTTGTGGGGCGCCGGGAAATCCGAGTTCTCCAGCTCCATCTCCACGGGTTTGCCGATGGCCGTCACCTCGCCGACCACGATGTCATCGGCCTTGCCGATCACGAGTTCCCGCGGAAGAATAGTCTGAGCCCGTATTTGCGACGAAACCAGGACTGATGCCAGGGCGACCGTAATGGCGAACAAGGACTTTTTCATCGATAGTTTCCTTCACCTTTTGAACAGGCATTCTCGCACCGTTCCAATTTAGACGCAAGAACCGCCAAAGAGTTGCAGGAAAAGTCTTGATGACATCGCGTAGGGCCTGCGAGTCGTCGGCGACTTGCCCATACCCGGATTCTTTCCTCCTGCGCGGCGGCCATCCCTGGCCCCCGCGTGGAAATGGCGGCCCAAAGGGTGGGCCTGTGACGCCGACAGCTCCGGCCGAGACTTCATCCGAAAAAAATAAATATATTTTCGTGCGGCTAGGCGCGGCTAGCCATTGAGTTAGGTACAATACAAGTTCTTGAGATTGAATCTTTTTTACATAACACTCAAACTCATGGTATAATGAGGTGGCGTCCGATAGGGACGGCACGCGCGGGCTTGATGTAAGCCTGCGACAGTTATTTGACATCTGAATATGAGCGGCCGGAAGACGTAGCATGGGCATCTTGCCCATGAGTCTCACGGGCGTCCCGCCCGTGCCAGATTTGGTGAACTCGTCGCGGCGAGCGACTCGCGCCCGTGCGGGCGTGCTACGGGTTGAACACCAACAGCCTTCCCGGAGAAAATCTGCGCGAGGGGTCATGCTCCCCAGGCGGGAACACTGACAAACCTCAGAAAAAACGCAATGAAACCGGGTCTAGAATCGATAAAAGGCTGTTAATAAGCTACTTATGAATTGTCGGGCGGGTTCTAATGGCTTCCCAGCGGGTTCCAGTGAGCCACCAGCGCGTTCCAATGAGCCGCCAGCTCGTTCCGGTGGCTTCCCAAGCTGGTAGAACAGGTTCCAATGCGGCACCGGGAATACTCGATAGACATAGTTGAGATTAGCGGCCGGCGGACGGCTATCACCCGTAGCACGGGCGTCCCGCCCGTGAGTCGCATGGGCATCCTGCCCATGTCCGTCGGTATTTCCACGGGCGAGACGCCCGTGAGACTCATGGGCAAGATGCCCATGCTACGTTCTGAGATTACGAAGCTCGCTGGGCCGGCGGATCGGCCTTGGGGGTCGGCGTCTTGGCCGGGCGCTCGGAGAACTGCAAGGCGACCACCCCGGCGATGACCAGCACCAGCCCGACAATCCGCAGCGTGCTGGCCGGCTCCTTGAACCAGACGAACCCGATGGTGGCGATGCACGCGGTGCCCAGGGCCGACCAGATCGCGTAGGCCAGGCTGATGTCCAGTTGCTTGATGCAGACGCACAGGCAGGCGAAGCAGCCGCCGTAGAAAACGAACATCAGGATGGAGGGCACCAGCCGGGTGAACCCATTGGAAAGTTTCATGAAGGTGATGGCGGTGACTTCCAGCAGGATCGCGAAGATCAACCAGAGATAAGGCATGGTGCGCTCGATTCTTCTTGTTCAGGTTTCGCCCGCGACGCTCGCGGGCATGGACCAAACCTTATCGCCATAGCGGCCCCAACGCAAGCGCGGGCTGCCCGTCAACGAGCCGGCGCCGAGGATTTGCCCGCGATGCCCTTCAACTCCCGCACCAGATGTTCGCCGCTGAACAGGCCGTCCAGCACGATCGGTTTGGCCTGGCCCGGTGGGAAGATGACCGTGACCGGGATGCCCTGGCCGAACTTCTTCTTGAGTTGATTGGCGGGCATGTCGGCGGTGGTGATGTCGCCCTTGACGGCCAGCACGTTGAGATTCGAGATCGTCGCGGCGACCTCGGGATTGTTGTACACGGTGTATTCGACCTGCTTGCAGGTCAGGCACCATGCGGCGGTGAAGTCCACCAGCACGATGCGGCCGTCGCCGGAGGCCTGGTCGATGCGGGCCTGATCGAATGGCTCGAACGCAACCGCCAGCGGCCGCGGCGGCGGCAACATGATGCTCGCCGCGGAGACGGCCAGGATGACCGCCAGCGCGCGGACGGCCCAGCGATTTCGGGTTGCGGATTGCGGATTGCGGATTGAAGAGGACTGCGAAGAAACCGCTCGTGTCTTCAATCCGAAATCCGAAATCCGGAATCCGAAATTCAGCCACATCCAGACGGACAGTATGAGCAGCACAACGAAACCGGCGACCCAGAAAGGATAGGTGTCATGGAAGAGCGTGCTCAGCAGCCACAGGGCGACCAGGATCATGGCGAACCCCATGGTCTGTTTGAAGATCTCCATCCAGCGTCCAGGCCGGGGCAGATACCTGACCAGCCCCGGCAAAGCGGTAAGGACCGCGTAGGGCAAGGCCATGCCGATGCCGATGACAATGATGGCCAGACTGCCTACCGGCAGCGTCTGGCCTTGGGCAAACGCCAGGGCCGCCGCGAGGATCGAGAAGCTGCACGGGGTCGCGAGGACTCCGGTCAAGAGGCCCATTCCGAGGGCTCGCAGGTGGCCCTTTCCTTGCGAGATTGCCGCCTCGGCCGCGCCCGCCCGCCTGGGCGCCAGCACGGTGAACAGCCCGAACAGGTTCGCCGCCAGCACGGCCATCAGGGCGGCCATGGCGATCCGCAACGGGGTCGATTGGAAATGCTCGCCCCACTGGAAGGCGCTTTGCAGGACGAGCTTCAGAAAAACGTTGACGGTCGCGATGCCCGCGAAAAACAAAACCACGCCGGCGGCGAACGCCAGCCCCAGCGTCACGAACCGTCGCCGCGACTGCCCTGCCTGCTGAACCATTCCAAGCACCTTCAGCGGAATCACCGGCAGCACGCAGGGCATGATGTTCAGGATCAGCCCGGCCAACAGCGCCAGTGCGAAACCCGCGGCCAGGCCGTAATCCTCGCCTGGCGCGCGAGCGGCCGAAATTTCCGGCGATGTCTGGCCGGCAACCCTGCGAGCCTCCGCGGCGGCGGACTTGGCGGCGGCAAAGGCTTCGTCAAGATGCCGCTTGGCCCAGTAGTCGTTGACAACCGTCTTGTCGCCAACGATCACTCCAGACACAGGCTCAGAGTCCTGGATGGGAATGCATTCCGTCTGGCTGCAAACCTGGCCTTCCAGGACGATCTGAGCCTGGTAGTATCCGGTCGCCGTTTTCTTGGATGTCAGCGGCACGAAGATGGTGATCTGGCCTTCGTACGCGCGGTTTACATAGGCCTGGCCAGCCAGTTCATACGTGTGCGGCTTGGCCGGCGGCCAAACGATGTCGCCGACGGCGATGTCGGCGGTGTCGGGTT
>CAZYDC010000275.1:5529-7185 GCA_964646065.1 uncultured Planctomycetaceae bacterium
CGGTGGATCGCGCAGCCCCCACCTCCTTCACATGGACGGTGAGCGTGGCCGGCAAGGGCGAGAAATCCTTCGTCCCGCCGGGATCAGGGCTATAGAAGACGTAACCGGGTCTTATCGTAACGATGACGGCAACGTAAAACGTCTGTCCCCGGGCGGCCTCGGAGTGCGAGGCGACGGTGATCATCTTGAGGGAGGGGTTGGGAAGGACGTCGCTTCCGGGCAGCCCTTGGCCGCCGGGGATCAATTGCCCCCAGGCCCCGCAGGCCAAGGTCAAGATCGCCAAACTCGCTATGATCGACCGCATCATGTCTCTGATAGTAATACTCTCGCCGAAGCAAAATGCACAATTCAAAATGACAATCAAAGGCGTAGCATGGGCGTCCCGCCCATGAGTCTCACGGGCATCTTGCCCGTGTGCGTCGCTTTTTCTTTTCTTCTTTCTTGGCACAGCCACGGCAGTCGCAACTGCAAAGACACGGGCGGGACGCCCGTGAGACTCATGGGCAAGATGCCCATGCTACTATTTGAATCTGATTCCAAGTATTATTATTGCACCACGTGCGTTAAACTTAAATAGGAAGCTTGCATGCAGTCCGGGTCGTTTCCTGGATGAGGCCATGACCGCCTCGTCCGGGCAGCACCTCTGATTGCAGCCAGATAACGGGAAAATGAATATGAAAAAAATCTGCCGTTCGCATTTGCCGTTGGCTTTGTGGTGCCTTCTGTCTCTGGCGGCCTCGATGTATGCCGCGGGCGACGTGCCGGCTTTGTCTTCGCTCAAGCCGGCGGCCGGCTCGCCCTTTTCCCCCAGCAAGGCGACCACGCCCGAGACGGCGGCCTATTACTACATGCGAGGGCTGGTCAGCGGATCGACGCTCTCGCTGGACGACTCGCGCACGAACCTGCAAAAATATCTCGTGATGGCGCAAGACCAGAAGCGGCGCGGGCTGCGGGAAGATGACTGGGTCACCCCCGACGAGTTCTTGCGGCATCGCGCCGTGTTCAAGCAGTTTCTGGACGATGCCGCCGCGGCCCTGAAACCGCCGACCCGCAAGGTCACGCCGGGCGCCAGCGGCAGCGGCATCGCGGCGACCATCACCCCCGCCCAGCAGAAGAGCGATCAGAGGAAGGCCGAAGTCGAGTGCATGAAGAAGCTCAGCCAGGCGGCCATGACCTGGCAGGATCCGGCCATCCGCAGTTTCCTGATGGGCCTGAACTACATGCAAAGCAAGGATGTGGACGGCAAGCATGACAAGCTGGGCGACGCCTCGAAGTGCTTCCGCGATTGCACGGTCATCGCCCCGCAAGTCGCGGGCTTTCACCAGGCCTTGGGCGAGGTCCTCAGTCGGCTCAACCGCCCCCTGGAGGCCGTCGCGGAATTCA
Source organism: uncultured Planctomycetaceae bacterium (assembly GCA_964646065.1). GTDB lineage: Bacteria > Planctomycetota > Phycisphaerae > SM23-33 > SM23-33 > CAZYDC01. The sequence continues at coordinate 6,913 of CAZYDC010000275.1, forward strand.
CGATGGCCCTTCGCCTGGCGCCGGATTCCAAGCAGGCTCTGGATCGCCTCAAGACCGCACTGACGGTCACCAGCCTCAACATCACCAGCGCCGAATACCTTCAGGGTAAGGAAGTGGTCAAGCAGCAGGAGACCATCATCGGCTCCGGCAGCGGCAGTTCGGGCTGGGGAGCTTCGGCCAATTCCTGGCTGATTCCCGCCAAGTCCGGCTCGGCCTGGCCTGCCGTTGGCTTGTCGTCGGGGGGCGCGGCTGGCGGGGCCTTCGCTGCCGTCG
>CAZYDC010000276.1:0-7144 GCA_964646065.1 uncultured Planctomycetaceae bacterium
AAGAAGCGACAAAAGCAAAGAGCCCGCGTGGATCAAACGGTCCCGCGGGCTCTTTGCCGTTTCTTCCGGCTTCGTCAGAACTACGCCGTGACAAGTCGCCGTTACGGCCCACGGGTCAGGGCCTACGGCCTACGATTTTTCTTAAAATCGGCGCTTGACACTTCCCCCGAGGTCCCGTATGATTTCCCGGTTGAATGCGTTCTCCGTTCGCACGGGGCGCTCCCCGCAAGGGGAAATGGGCTGGCAAGATAGCGGCCGCCAGCTCAGGCCTCCGAACGTGACCCCATGCCGCGACACGCAGTACGTAGGGTTCGCCGCGTTGACGCCCGCGCGACCCGAATGAATTTCTATTCACAGGAATAGTTGCCGAAATTTACCCGGTGGTGTAATTGGCAACACAAGAGTTTTTGGTACTCTTATTCCAGGTTCGAGTCCTGGCCGGGTAGGAAATATCGTGAAGAGCCAATGAGCACTGGAAACCTGAAAATCTTCGGTGGACGCGCCAACCAACCGCTGGCCGGCAAGATCAGCGACTACCTGGGCATTCCCCTGGGCACCGCCAAGATCCAGGTTTTCCCCGACGGCGAGCTGCTGGTCAAACTGGAGGAGGACGTTCGCGGGCGCGACGTGTTCGTGATCCAGCCGACGTGCGCCCCGGTGAACGAGGCGCTGATGGAACTGCTGATTTTCATCGATTGCGCCCGCCGCGCCTCGGCCCAGCGGATTACCGCCGTGATGCCCTATTATGGGTACGCCCGGCAGGACCGCAAGGACGAAGGCCGCACGCCGATCACCGCCAAGCTGGCGGCCAACCTGATTACCACCGCCGGGGCCGACCGCGTGCTGACGATGGACCTGCACGCCGCACAGATCCAGGGCTTTTTCGACATCCCGGTGGACAACCTTCTGGCCGAGCCCGTCCTGAGCCGGCACTGGTTGAATTACGATTTTCACGACCTGGTCCTGGTCAGCCCCGACGCGGGCAACACCAAGCGCGCCCGCGTGTACGCGCAGCGTTTGGGCGGCGAGCTGGCGATCATCAACAAGCGCCGGACCAGCGGCGGGCAGGTCGAGGCCAGCCACATCATCGGCGACGTCAAGGGGCGCGACGTGCTGATGATGGACGACATGATCTCAACGGCGGGAACCATCGCGACGGCCGCGGTGCTTTGCCGCGACCACGGCGCCCGCAAGGTATGCGTGGGCGCTACGCACGCGGTGCTGTGCGGACCGGCCATCGAGCGGTTGATCCAGGCCCCGATCGACCGGGTGGTCGTGACCGATACGATCCCCGTCACGCCCGAAAAGCTCGACGGCCTCAAGACGCTGACCGTGCTGAGCGTGGCCGAGTTGATGGGCGAGGCGATCCACAGGATTCATAACGACGAGTCGGTAAGCAACCTGTTCAGTTTGAATTAACGATATGTACGCAGGCGTCCGGCCTGCCGGGTCATAGCCCCGGCAGTGAACGGCGGCGCCAAGGAGACTAGTGACATGGCATTATTGAAGGCGACAGCCCGCACGACGACCGGCACGCACAAGGCGCGAGCGATGCGGGTCAAGAACCTGATTCCAGGCATCATTTACGGTCACGGGCAGACGCCCGAACCGATCACGCTGGACCGCCGCGAGGTGCAGCACGTGGTGACCCACGGCGAGCGGCTGATGGAGATCGACCTGGACGGAAAGACGCAGAACGCGCTGATCAAGGCGGTGCAGTACGACCCGTTCGGAAACGACGTGATCCACATCGACCTGGCCCGCGTGAACCTGGACGAAATGGTCGAGGTGACGATCCCCGTGCATCTTCGCGGGACCCCCGTGGGCGCGACCGAGGGCGGCGTGCTCCAGCAGACCATCCCTCAGGTTACCATCGAGTGCATGGTGCGTTCGATCCCCGAGGATATCCGCGTGACCGTCGATCACATGAAGGTCGACGACAAGCTGTTCGTCAAGGACCTGCCGCTGCCCGCGGGCGCCAAGTTCCTGACCGACCCGGAATTCCTGGTGGCCAGCGTGACCGTCATCGCCGAGGAAGTGGTCGAGGTGGTCGAGGAAGCCGTCGCGACGCCCGAAGTCATCGGCGCCAAGAAGGAAGAGGAAGGCGAAGCGGGCGCCGCCGCTCCGGCCGCCGACGAGAAGAAGAAAGAAAAGAAGGAATAGAGTTTGTAGCGGCCCCGTCAGGGGCTTCTTCGCTTGTAGTGTGCCCGTAAGGGCATTCTTAGGAATCGCCTTACGGCGACACTACAAACCAGGAATCGCCTTACGGCGACACTACGAACCGCCGTGCCGCGATGGACGAGAACCGACGGAAATTCGTCGTGGGCCTGGGAAATCCCGGGTCCAAGTACCGCCGCACGCGGCACAACGTCGGGTTCGCGGTGCTGGGCGAGTTGGCCCGGCGATGGCAGGCGTCGCCGCCCCGCCGCATGTATTCCGGCGAAGTGAGCGAGGCCACCGCGGCCGGGCAGCGAGTGATGCTGCTGGCCCCGCAGACGTACATGAACCTGTCCGGTCAGGCCGTGTTGGAAGTGACCGGTTTTTACAAGGCCCAGGCCCAGGACCTGCTGGTGGTGCTGGACGACATGGCCTTGCCGCTGGGACAGTTGCGGTTCCGCACCGGCGGATCCAGCGGCGGTCACAAAGGTCTTGCCGACATCGTGTCGAGGCTGGGCAGCGAGCAGGTGCCGCGATTGCGGATCGGCATCGGATCGCCGCCGCCCGGAGTCGAAGGCGCGGATTTCGTGCTCTCGACCTTCGGCCCTGACGAGGAACCGGTGATGCGTCAGGCGGTGGAGTTGGCGGTCAAGGCCGTCGAGGACTGGCTGGCCAGCGGAATGACGTATGTGATGGACAAGTACAACCGAGAAAGAAGTTCGTAGTAGGAAGTTCGTAGTTCGTAGTTCGGAGTTCGAAGCACGAAGTACGAAGTACGAAGCCAAGAAGATGCCGGACGCACTGGGCACTACGAACTACGAACTACGTACTACGAACTACGTACTTATTGACAAGGATTGTTAGAAAATGGAAACGAAGAAAACGTATGAAGGCATGTTTTTGTTGGACGCGGGCAACCCGGACTTCAACGCCGCCTCCGAACCGGTTCGCAACATCCTGACCCGGTACGAAGCGGAGTTCCTGACGTTCAAGCCCTGGGACGAGCGCCGCCTGGCCTATGAGATCATGGGCCGCAAGCGCGGCCTGTACGTCTTGACCTACTTCAAGATCGATCCGCTGAAGGTTCACGAGGTCGAGCACGACTGCCGTCTGGACGAGCGCGTCCTGCGGGCGTTGATTTTGCGTCGCGACCGCCTGACGCCCGAGGAGCTCGCGGCCGACACGCCGGCCACCACGGTTCGGGCCCCGGCGCCCGCCGTCGAAGGCGCCGCCCCGATCGAAGGCGTCAGCCCGGCTGAAATCCCCGACGTCCTCGAGGTGCCCGACGTCGACGAGCCCCTGGCCTAAGCCAACGCCCGCGCCGCGTGGCGCGGGAGAATCCAATACCGACGGGAGCACGATATGGCTAGTTACAACCGGATCATCCTCATGGGAAACCTCACCCGCGACCCGCAGATGAGCTACCTGCCCTCGCAGACCGCGGTGGTGGAGTTCGGGCTGGCGGTGAACCATCGCTGGCGCAGCCAGGACGGGCAGCAGCGGGAAAAGGTCTGTTTCATCGACTGCCAGTGCTTCGGCAAGCAGGCCGAGACGCTCAACCAGTACGTGGTCAAGGGCAACCCGATCCTGATCGAGGGCCGCCTGGACTTCGACACCTGGGAAGGCAAGGACGGCACCAAGCGGAGCAAGCATCGCGTGTTCGTGGAGCGGTTCCAGTTCCTGGGCGGCGGCCAGCAGCGCGCTCCGGGCCAGGGTCAGGCCCCGGCCCAGCCTCGGGCCGCCGCGGCGCCCGCGCCTCATCCGGCGGCGGCAGCCCCGCAGCCTTCGGCCCCGGCCCCGCGAGAGGACTACCCCTCCGAACCGCCGCCGCCCGATAATTTCGACGAGCCCCCGGTGGGCGAAAATATTCCGTTCTAAGAACGGGAATCGGGTTCCGGGATTCCGGGATTCGGGAAGAAACAGCGAACGAGTTTCTTGTCGCTTCTTCCCGAAACCCGAATCCCGAGACCCGAAACCCGAATTCGGTTTTTGTTGAGACAATGACGCAAGGAAGAAAGTAAGGAAAATCAGATGGCTAGAAGAACTTTTGCCCCCAAGGCCGGAGCCGCCAAACGCAAGAAAAAGGTCCGCTTTCACGAGCAGGCCAAGTGCCGCTTCTGCCGCGAAAAACTCGCCGAGGTCGATTACAAGGATCTCGCCGGGATGATCAAGATGACCACCCAGCAAGGAAAGATGTTCAGCCGCAAACGCAGCGGTAACTGCGCCGGGCACCAGCGATCGACCAAACTGGCGATCAAGCGGGCGCGGTTCATGGCCTTGATCCCGTACGTTGGATAACGAAAAAACAGCAGTAATCGGTAAACGGTAAACGGTAATCGGTAAACGCAAGAAGACCGCAATACAAACCGTTGTTGCCGGTTACGGATTACCGATTACAGATTACAGATTACATCTTTTGAGGATAGACGCATGAAAGTGCTTTTGCGAAGAAACGTGCTGAATCTGGGCAAGATCGGCGAGGTCGTCGAGGTCAAGCCGGGCTATGCCCGCAATTTCCTTCTGCCCCAACTGCTGGCGGTGGCGCCCAGCGAGGCGAACCTCAAGGCCGTCGAGGCCGAGAAGGCCGATTACCTCAAGGAACTGGCGAGGCTCAAGTCCGAGCTGGAGGCCAAGGCCGCCGTCGTGCAGGGCAAGGAGATCACCCTTTTGGCCCGCGCCAACGAGGAAGGACACCTCTACGGTTCGGTCGGACCCGCGCAGATCGTGGCGGCCCTGGCGGCGGACAACATCTTCATCGAGGCCGAGCACATCGTCATGGCCGAGCCGATCCGCGCCCTGGCCACGTACGAAATCAAGGTCCGCTTCTCGGAAGATGTCATCGCGACGATCCACGTCACGATCACGCCCATCCGCGACCTGGCCGAAGAGGCCGAGCGGGCCGAAAAAGAAAAGGCCCAGGCCGAAATCGAAAAACAGGCCGAGCGACGCGACTGATTTGCAATGTGCGCCGTGCAATGTAGGGCGTGCATGTAGGGCGTGCAACTTAGTCCCGCAGGGGCGCGTTGCACGCGGAATGTCGGACAGACCCATTGCGGTTCATCCCGGATTCCGCGTGCAACGGCCCTTGCGGGCCAAAGTTGCACGCCCTACTTCGTTCTTGCTATCGCCGGGGCGATATGGTACCTGACCTTCATGGCCGATTCCGCCGAGACATGGACCGTCTTGAGGCTCATCAACTGGACGAAGGATTTCTTCGAGAAGGCCCGCCTGGAAAATCCGCGCCTCTGCGCGGAGATGCTGCTGGCCCACGTGCTCCAGTGCCCCCGGATCGGGCTGTACACCCGGTTCGACTACCAGCCATCGCCGGCGGAGCTGGCCGAGTTCCGCGAACTGGTCGGGCGGGCGCGAAAGTTCGAGCCCGTCGCGTACCTGGTGGGCGAAAAGGAATTTTACTCGCGGCGGTTCAAGGTCACGCCCGACGTGCTGGTGCCCCGAAGCGAGACCGAACTGCTGGTCCGCGAGGCCGTCGGGCATTTGCGCCCCAAGCCCGGACCCCTGACCGCGTGGGACGTCTGCACCGGCAGCGGGTGCGTGGGAATCGCGCTGGCGACGCAGGTTAAGGAACTGGCCGTGCTGGCCACCGACATTTCGCCCAAGGCGGTTGAAGTCGCCACCGAAAACGCCCAGGCCAACCAGGTCGCCGACCGAGTCCGCTGCCGAGTGAGCGACCTGCTGACCCTCCCCGAGGACTGCCGCGACCTGGCCCCCTTCGAGGTTATCACCGGAAACCCGCCCTACATCAGCCTCAACCAGATGATCAGCGAAACGGTCAAGCACGAGCCGTCCATCGCCCTCTGGGGCGGAAAGGACGGCATGGACTTCATCGGCCCGATCCTGGCCAAGGCGCCCGAGGTGCTGCGAAGCGGCGGGGCGCTGATTATGGAATTCGGCTACGCGATGGCCGACGCCGTCCGCGACGCGACCGTGGCCACAGGGCAATTCCACGAGCCAAGGATTCTCCGCGACCACCAGGAGATCGAGCGGGCGATGGTGGCGATGAGGAAATGACGGGATAGCGGGATTCGGGATAGCGGGATTCGGGATTCGGGAAAGAAACAGCGAAGATGCTCTTTGTCGTTTCTTCCCCGAATCCCGAAACCCCGAATCCCGAAACCCGATTTTCAAACTGAGTCATTGAATTTTCCCCCGTTTGTCGATAAACTATTCGTCGGCTGGGATGCCATTTCAAGGATGGATCGACTATGGCGATGGACAAGTTTGTTATCAACGGCGGAGCGAGGCTCAAAGGGAAGGTCACGGTCAGCGGGTCCAAGAATGCGGCGTTGCCGATCTTGGCGGCGGCGTTGTTGGCCGAGGGCGAGAGCGTGATCCACGACGTGCCCGAGTTGGAAGACATTTCCGCGATGATCGACCTGCTGGGCGACCTGGGCACCGACGTGATGCGAGAAGGCCGGACGCTGCGGCTTTGCGTGCGCGACGAGAGCAACGTGCACGCGCCCTACGAGCGCGTGCGGAAGATGCGGGCGAGCATCTGCGTGCTGGGCCCTCTGTTGGCCAAACGCAAGAAGGCCCGCGTCGCCATGCCCGGCGGATGCGCGATCGGCTCGCGCCCGGTGAACCTGCACCTTCGCGGCCTCAAGGCCATGGGGGCCCAAATCGAACTCGACGGCGGCGACATGATCGCCACCGCCAGCCAACTCAACGGCGCGGAAATTTTCCTGGGCGGGCCCTTCGGCTCGACCGTGCTGGGAACCGACAACGTCATGATGGCGGCCGTGCTGGCCAAGGGGCAAACCATTATCGAGTCCGCCGCCTGCGAACCGGAAGTGACGGACCTGGCCGACTACCTCAACAAAATGGGCGCCCGCATTTCCGGGGCCGGAACGCCGCGGATTACCATCGAGGGCGTCACGCGCCTGACCGGTTGCGAGCACACGGTCATTCCCGACCGCATCGAGGCGGGCACGTTCATGATCGCCGCGGCCGTCACCAACGGCGAGGTGCT
>CAZYDC010000277.1:0-7110 GCA_964646065.1 uncultured Planctomycetaceae bacterium
GCGGCGTCGGCGGTCTCAAATTGCACGCCGGCCAGCGAGGATCCGTACAGCAAGCACACGCCGATTCGCGGCTAGCGGAACGCCGCGTTGGCCAGGCCATGCGCGCGGAACGTGATCTTGCCGTCGGCAGTGCCATCGATCTCGCCCTCGAAACTGTAGTCGATCGGGCTGGCCTTGCACGATGCCGCGAACGCCACGTGGAAACTATCGGCGTGCTTGACAACGTCCATGCGACTGAAGACCGGCATAACGGTGTCCCACGCGGGATCGCGCACGGCAAAATAAATCCGCCGAACGATCTCCTTTTGCCCGACGCACAGATATCGCAATTGGCCGTCCTGGAACTTCAGCCGGATCGGCCCGGCCACCAGGTCCTCTAACACGCCGGCCTTGCGGTACGAACCGTAAAGGAGCCGGTCCCTGCGAATCAACTCGCCCGCCGGTTTCGAGATGGCCGTCACCAGGTCCCCCGCCTTCACGGCGATCTGGGGGTTGCGGTCAGCGGCGCGGTCCATCAAGGCCTTGAACGTGTCGTCCCCTTCGCGCACGCTCGGGGCCAAAACCGCGGCGGCGTCCAAAGCGGCCTGCCGCACGACGCCCTCGTCGTCCCTCAGGCCCCGAACGACCACCGGCGCGATCTGCTCCGCCAGCGCCGGGTGTGTCTTGGCGATCTGGCCCAGCGCGCGAATGCAGACCAGCCGCACGACCTGGTCCGAGTCCTCGGCGGCGAAGAGCTTGAGCAGACCCGGCACCGCGTCGGCCGAGCGGAGCTTGCCCAGGTGGTCGGCCGCGATGATCTGAAGGTGCGAGCGGGGGAAGGCCAGCAGTTGGATCATCTGCTTTTCGGAGGCCCCGCCCATTCGGGCCAGCGACTTGGCCGCGGCCTCGTTCACGTCCCAGTCGAAGTCGGTCTGCACGGCATTCAGCAAAAACGGCGCGGCGTCGGGGTCGCGAGAATCCCCCATCGCCTCGATGGCCGCCAGCCGCGCGGCCGTGTTGTTGCCCTTGGGCGGGTAATTGTCCTGATACTGCTTTTGAAGTTCGACGAACGTGCCCTTGACCGCCCGCGGCGGCTGGTTGGGCCGTTTGGCGCCCAGGTCGCCGATGCAGAACAGATGCTTGTCCGTGCGGAGATAAATCCGTCCGCCGGCGACGGCGGGCGAGGCCAGGCAGTGCTCGCCCAGGTCGTTGACGCCCACGAAACTCACGGCGCCATCGGCGGCCTTGCTCACGTCCACGACGAACACGCCGCCGTCCTCGCTGGGCCAGTACATGCGGCCTTCCGCGCCCACCGGCGAGGCCGTGAACCGCCCGGCCAGCTTGTGCGTGACGATGGCCTTGCCCTTGGCGTCCAGGAACCTCAGCAGGCCGTCGTCGTTGGGAATCAGCAGCGTGGGGTAGAACAGCGGCGAGGGCACGTACGACCCGCCGGTAGGCACGTAGAACCGCACGTGCGTGTCGGTCACGTCGCCCGCGCCACCCGGATCGACCGCCATGGTCGGGCCGTTGCGCCCGCACGTGAAGTACAGCAGACCGTCGTGGTAGAGCGGCGTGGGCACGATGGTGTCCGGCGGCTCCTTCAACCCGCGGCAGGTCCAAAGCACCTTGCCGCTCGCCGGGTCGTACGAAACGACCGGCCCGCCGCTGACGACGATCTGCGGCCGACCCTTGTGGTCGATCAGGATCGGCGTGGCGTATTGGCTCTTGGAGGTTCGCGGCATGCGCCATTTTTCGACGCCCGTGGCGCGGTCCACCGCGACGATGAAGCTTTGGCCGTCGTGGTCACAGCTCATGACGACCAGGTCCCCGCACAAGATCGGCGAGGCGGCGAGGTTCCAGACCGACTTGAACGGCCCCAGGGGCCGCGTCCAGAGCACGGCGCCTTTGAGGTCCAACCCGACCAGGCCGGGCGAGTCGAAGAAGGCGTACACGCGCTGGCCGTCGCAGACCGGCGTGCAGGAGGCGTACCCGTTCTTGCCGTGCGTCAAGGCCGGCTTGCCCGCGTCCAGCGGTGTTTGCCACAGAATGCCGCCGTCCTTGGCGCTAAGGCACAGGACCACGCGCGTTCTGCCTTTGTCCCTCGAGGCGGTCAGGAACACGCGGTCACCCCAGACGATCGGCGAAGAGTTGCCCTCGCCTGGCAGCGCCGTTTTCCATACGACGTTGTCCTTGTCGCTCCAGTAGGTCGGCAGATTTTTGTCGGCGCTGACGCCCGAACCGTCCCCGCGCCACCCCGGCCAGGTGGACGCGACTGGATTGTCCGACGCCAAGGCGACCGATGAGGCCAACAGCGAAAGCACAATCAGAAACGGTAGGCAAGATTTCATTGGATTCACTCGACCATAGTTCATAATGGACACCAACTCAGGAAGAAAGCGTGGCCTGGTGGCATGGCGACGTTCTTTGTCGCCATGTCTTGTGGCACCCCCAAGTTTGCTTGGGGGTGTCCCGGTTGCGCGTATCCGCAAAGACACCCCCAAGCAGACTTGGGGGTGCCACAATCACGAGGCTTCCTTGAATCGCCGAATGCGGATGTCGCCTCGGGGCAGGTGGGCGATGATTTCCAACTGCCCGCCCAGGGCCTCGATCAACCGTCGGAGCGTGCTGACCTGCATGTCGTCCTGGTTCTCCAGTTTCGACAAGCTCGGCTGCGTGACGCCCAAGGCCGACGCCAATTCCTCTTGCGTCAATCCCATGAACTTGCGGATTTCGGCCAGCAGCATCTCGGCCATCATCTCCTTGGCCTCCCCGTCCGCCTGCGCCAATTGCTCCGGCGTCATCTTGTCCCGCAATTTTTGAAAAGGATGGTGTGCCATCAGATCAATTATCTCCATAGCCTTAGCCTCGGCCCGCACCCTGAATTCCGGCGACATCTTCTCTTCGAGTTCTCTAAAGTTCCGTGTCATTCTATTTGATCGTTTCCACATCCTATGAAATCATATTATAGCCCTCCGGTGATATGCATCAACGGTTATACTCGAAATTCTCGATTGAGCCTTCCTGGTGCCATGCTTCCGTCTTCGGAAGCATGTCTTGTGCGTTCGATAGTCGCGCGCACATGCTTCCGCGGACGGAAGCATGGCACCCAAAGCCTATCGAATTATCGTAACCTTAAAGGGCCACTTGAGCTTGGCCCAAGCTTGTTCGGCCGTATAGACGATGGGAGCATTCTGAGACTTGGCGGCTTGTTCGGCAAGGGCCAAACAGGCGCGGTCGCCCAAGGAGGCGCCTATGGACTTTGTTCGGGCGCGCAGCAGCGCGGCCAAGGCGGCCGACTTTGCATCGAAATCTTTGATGACCAGGCCAAGATCATCAACGGCGGCCTGGGTTTCTTCCACGGGCATTCCCTTGTCACACAGTTTCCCGAGAACCTCGCACAGGTTGACGGTGCTCAACCAGCACGGTCCTGCATCCATCGCCGCTTCCACGCGGTCCTGGCCTTTTTCCTGCTGGAGATAGGCCAGCACCGCCGAGGCGTCCAGCACGCTGATTTTACTCACGCCTCGCCTCCTTCTTGCGCTGGGCCATCAACTCCTCGCTGAGGCTTGCATCGGGGGCGACGTACCGCCGGACCCGCTGCCGGGCCCGCCGGCGCGCGGCCTTGGCGTTCATCAGCGTCGCGTGATCGTCCTCGACGGTCATCACCAGATCGGCCCCGACCTCCAGGCCGAGCCGCTCGCGGACCTCGGCCGGGATCACGATGCGCCCGCCGTCGGCGACCCGCAGGGTGGAGCGCAGTTCCTGTTTCATGGTAAACTCCTCGATGTTGTCATATCGGACTATCTATGCCATTCATATTATATAATGGCATATATATAACACAATGGCAATTAGCTATGTCTCTGGCGGTCACTCACCACCGGAAGAACCGATACGGATCGTCGTTCTCCTCGGGTTGGTCCAGGTACAGGCCGTCCTGCCAGCGGTTCTCGGGTTTCGACGCGTCCGCGGGGGTCTTGAAGCGGGCCAATAGCGGCGTGGCGGACGCGACGCCCATGTTCGCCAGCAGGCGAGTCAGGGTGAAAGACGTTCGGCGGAAGGTTCGCTTAACGTTGTATTGCTTGCTGTAGTCGAAGGTCCATGGCGCCAGTTGGCAGAACACGAGCTTGCCACCCTGCGCCGTCGCCAGCACGCCGTCGCCGGTGATCTCGGCCCCGCCGCTCACCAGCGGCAACTTGCGCGGGTCGCGGTTATGCACGTCGGCCGGGCCAACGCCCGCCAGCGGGGAATCCTTGCCCGGCGGGTCGAAGTACGCCGCGATGTGCTCGGCCTTTGTCACGGTCACTTTCACCGGCAGCGCGGCGGCCTCCGTTTCGTCCAGGCCGACGGCGAGCATGTGCCCGCCGGCCCTGAGCCACTCGCCGACCGCCGCTGAATTGGCGGCCAACTTCTCTCCGCCGCCCGGGCCCACGATGAGCACCTGCCCCGCCGCCAGTTTCCCTCCCTCGTACCCGCCGACGGACATGCCGGCCTTCTCCAGATGGTCCTTGCCGGCAGCCTCGCCGACATACAGGGCCGTGCGGGTCGCCGCCGGTTTCCACGCGGCGGCATACTGGATCATGTTGCGGATCAGTTGCTCGGCGGAGGGGTCGCTCTGCGTCCTGCCGGTCACGTCCATCTGGCAGAACAGCACCATTCCCTTGCCTTCGCGGTACTCCATGAGCGGGCTGTATTGCAGGCTGAAGCCGCCGTCGAGGATCGGCAGGAAGTCGCCGCGCGCCGGTTTCTCGATCAACACCGAGGCGACGTTGCCCCAGTTGCCGCACCGCCAGACCCGAGTTTGCTCCAGGCCGCACCACTCGACCACCGGGGCCATGTCCAATCGCTCGCTGATCGTGTACTTCCGTTGCGGCGGCGTAATCGTCGATTCGCCTCGCCAGTCGCGAAGGTGCTCCGTGTTCAAGCCGGCCAAGAGCGGGTGATCGGGAATCCGCTTGAACACCTGCCGCAGGCCGTACTCGGTCGCCCGGAACCCCAGCCGATTTTCCAGCACGTCCGCCGTCTGCTCGAACACAATCACCTTCAGGCCGTCGCGCACGCGGGCCAGGTCAGGCCCAGGTCCGTCAACCGTCAAGGCCCCCTTGCCCACGATGAGGATGTCGTACCCCGGCAGGTCCGCGTCGGCCTCGACGGACTTGAACGTCACGCCCAAGTCTTTGAGCAACTGTGCGCTCTGGCCTTTGGGATCCCACAGCGCGATCTTGACAGATTGCTTGAAATTCCCCGACGGGAGCGCGGGCAAAACGTGAATTGCGAACGAATCCGTTTGCGATTCGCCGGTGCTGAACTTTGCGGTCATTCCAACGTCGTACGTACCCGGCGCCAGCGTCGCGGGCAGGTCGAACTTCAGCGGGATTCTCGTCTGATCGCCCGTCTTCACGTCAACTTTCTTGCTGCCGCTCGCGGCTGCGGGCAAGGCCAGCGTCCACTGGCATTCGCACGTCACAGGGACGCGCGAGTTGTTGATGACGACGATCTGCTTTTCGACCGTTTGGCCGGGCAGGAAGCTGTGGCCTTTCTCGGTGAAGTGTTTCGGGTCGCCGGCGACGTAGGCCAACAGCGGGCCATCGTTGCGAACCAGCGCCTTGGCGGCCGGCGTGGCGACCCAGTCGGAAGGCTCGTAGGCCGTGTCGAATCGCTCGTAACGGTCCTGGAGATAGTCCGCGCTGAAACCCGGGCGCTGCAAGTTCTCCCAGTCCACCTTGAGTTCGTCGCGGCGATTGCGGTCCATTCCGTCGCGGAGTTTCCAGTAGAACCCATATTCCCACGCGTTGGCCGCGGAGATACCCCACGTTCGCTGGGCCCGCACGTTGTCGGCGGTGTACATGGCGAAAACGTCGAACCGGTCGTCGAATGCGGTCGATCCGATTTCAAAAGGGTAGTCCCAGCGATGCCACACCCGGCCGGCGCGGAACTGTTTGGTTTCCCATCGCAGGTTGCGCTTCTCGGCGTCGCAGATCTTGAACGCCCGGTCGCCCAGGAACTGCGAGTTCCATTCGGCGAAGCAGAACTCCCAGGGCACGGCGGCGCTGCCGAACGACCGCTTGCCGTTGTACCACCCGCGATACATCGTCCAGTCCCAGGTGATAGGCCCGCCGTACTCGCAGGCGAAAAACGGCTTGACGCCCACGGTGGACCAATGCTCCAGCCAGTCGGAAAGTTCCTGGATCGGCGCGAAATTCGGATAGAAGTTCACCGAGTGCATCGAGCTGAGGTTGCCCGAGGAATGGTGGTAGACGATCCTGCCGGGATCCAAACCGTGGACGATGGCCTCGGCCCGCAGGGCGCACTTAACGTTGCGGTCGGACCACGAGTCGCGCTTCACTTCCTTGCCGTCGATCATGTCGGGGTTCATGTCCTCGGCATAGCCGGTGCCGTTGTGGCTCATGGAGTAGAACACCACCGACGGATGGTCCTGGGCGACGCGGACGTAGAATTCCGCGTGGCGGGCGTAGCCGTTGGTGCGGTCGGCGTCGGGCGATTTCCAATCGTACTGGCCGAAGTGCGGCTGCGAGAACGACACGAGCATACCCATGTCGTCGGCGGCGCGAAGGATTTCCGCGAAGCCCAGGTGCGAGCCCGGTTCGCAACCGTAATTGTGCGTGTAAACGAAATTGACGCCTATGCCCTTGAGCCGTTTCATGCTCTCGCAGGCGCCCCGGTAGCTCGCGGCCTCGGCGCTGACCTCGGCGTTGTCCAGCGGGACCGCGAACAGGAAGATGCGGCTGCCGTTGAGGTAGAAATCGCGCCCGTCGATCCAGAACTCGCGGAAGCCGAATCGCACGGGTAAGGCCGTGTCCTGGACCTTGCCGCCGGCCTCCTGAAGCGTCAGGCTGATGTGATACATGTTTTGTGGAGTATGGATATCCCAGAGTTTGTCGGGCTTCCATTTTTCCGTGAAGGAGATTCGGCCATCCTTGAGGTCGCCGGCCTTGAACGGTTTGCCGCGAAATTCCTTGACGCTCCTGTCGCCGTCCGTGACCGCCGCGCGAAGCTCGTACGATTTGTCCGCGTCCAATCCTTGGATCGCCCCGCCGGCCGTGATTTCCCACTGTCGCACCGACGTGTCCACCTTCACGTCAGCGATTCGCGGGCCGGAGGGTTCGCCCA
>CAZYDC010000278.1:0-7090 GCA_964646065.1 uncultured Planctomycetaceae bacterium
CTGGTCCGCTCGCGCTGGCGGGTGGCCGTGTCCCGCTCGGCCGAGGCGATGACCGTCTTCGCGGTGATGACGGCGGGGCTGTTCCCGCTGATCCACCTGGGGCGGCTGTGGGTTGTCTACTATTTGATCCCGTACCCCTCGCAGCGTCAGCTCTGGCCGGATTTTTTTAGCCCGCTGGTCTGGGACGTCTGCGCGGTTTCCACGTACTTTACGGTGAGCATCATCTTCTGGTACGTGGGGCTCTGGCCTGACCTGGCGTCGGCGCGGGACCACGTCCGCAAGGCGCGTGGGGCCGGGACGCTTAAGGCCCGCCTGTACGCGAAGTTCTCGCTGGGCTGGTCGGGCAGCGGCAGGCAGTGGTGGCATCACGGCCGGGGATATTTGTTCTTCGCGGCCCTGGCGACCCCGCTGGTGCTGTCGGTGCATTCGGTGGTGTCGTGGGATTTCGCCATGAGCATGTTGCCGGGCTGGCACACGACGATCTTCGCGCCCTATTTCGTCGCCGGCGCCATTCACTCGGGCCTGGCGATGGTGCTGACGCTGTTGATCCCCCTGAGGCACTTCCTGAAGCTTCACCGCGTGATCGAGATCAAGCACTTCGACGCGGCCGCACAGGTGATGCTCGTCACCACGGCGATTGTCGGGTTCACGTACATGATCGAACCGTTCATCGCCTGGTACTCGGGCGACACGTTCGAGTGGCAGTTCACGAAGCTCAGGGCGTTCGGCTGGTTCGCCTGGGGCTACTGGCTGCTCTGGGCGTGCAACGTCCTGGCGCCGCTGGCGTTCCTGTTCAAAAAGATGCGGACCAACCTGTGGTCGCTGATGATCGTGTCGATTCTGGTGAACGTCGGCATGTGGTTCGAGAGGCTTGTCCTGATTACCACCTCGGAGTCCCAGGACTTCCTTCCGCACAACTGGTATCACTATTTCCCGCGCTGGCCGGAGTTCGGCATCACGATCGGCTCGTTCGGGTTCTTCCTGTTCTGGTTTCTGGCCTTCTGCAAATCGGCCCCGACGGTCGCGATCAGCGACGTGAAGGAAGACCTCACCGAGGGCGTGGACCGGTACTTCAACCTCGAACCGCAAGCGGGCAAGGCGCCCAAGGACGTTCGCAAGGCCCGCACCGGCGTGCTGGGGATTTTCCCCGCGGCCGAGGGACTCTACGCCGCCCTGACCAAGCTCCGCCAGACCTCGCTGGACTGCTACGAAACCTACTCGCCCGTGCGACTGCGCGAGGCCGAGTCGCTTATGAGCCGCGGACGAAGCCCCCTGCGCCGCTGGACCCTCATGGGCGCCATCCTGGGCGCGGTCAGTGGATTCTCGCTGGCCATCGGCGCGGCGTCGGTTAACCAGCTCATGGTTGGCGGCAAGCACCCCGTTTCCATCGTGCCCTACTGTGTCATCGGCTTCGAGGGCCTGATTCTTTTCGGGGCGCTGGCGAACTTGGGGGGCGTGCTGGGTTATTGCGGCATCGGCATAAGAGAAAAGCCGCCCAGGTGGTATCACCCGCGTTTCACCAGCGACCGTTTCGGCCTGTTCATCGCGTGCGGACCCGAGCAGTTTCAGCAGGTCCAGGCGCTCCTGGCGTCCGCCAACCCGGAGGAGACGCGTGTCTTTGAATGAAGCACAATCTGGCTCCGGAAAGCGGTGGCACGAACTGTGTCGCGGGCTGTGTCGCGGGCTGTGTCGCGGGCATCTTGCCCGCGTGTGGCGAGGCCATCTTGGCCTCGCGTGCCGAGGGCATCTTGCCCTCGTTCCGGGCTGTGTCGAGGGCGTCCCGCCCTCGCGCCTCGGGGGCATCCTGCCCGCGGTCTTCAAGCAAGATGCAACGCAAGAACCAAAAAGAAGCGGCAAAGAAAACCGCGAAGACGCGGGCGGGACGCCCGCGACACACGCGGACAAGATGTCCGCGTCACATTCGCCGCAGTGGTGGCCGATCTTGAGCGGCGCCTGCGTGGTTGTGTTCATCGCCGGTTCGGCGGACTGGGCGGCGTACGCGTGCTCGGGGGATTCGACGGTTGCCGACCGCGCCTGGCGGTCGCTGCTGATCAACTTCCTCTACTTTTTCCCGATGTCCATCGGCATGGTGATCTGGCCGGCGGTGGTCAACAAGTCGCGAGGCAACTGGGGCGTGGGCCTTTTGGAACAGACCGCGTTCTCGGCGGTGGCCTTCGCGCCGCTGTCCATCGTGATGTTCATTCTGCTGTTCCTGGGCAGGGAACACTGGGCCGCGTGGATTCACCATTCGCATCCGCCGCAGGAGGCGTGGTTGAACGTGCCGTTCGTGTTCATTCGCGACGGCGCGGGGATCCTGCTGCTGTGGATCCTGGGGGCGATCTACATCCAGCGGATTTACCGAGGCATCAAGCCTCGCTACCTTGGCGGCTGGCTGGTGGTCGCGTTCTGCGTCATCCTGACGCTGCTCGGGTTCGACATGGTCATGGCCCTGATTCCGAAATGGTACAGCACGCTGCTGGGCTGGTATTTCTTCGTTTCCTCGGCCTACCTGGCCCTGGCCGCCTGGACCTGTACCACGCTGATCCGCCATCCGCAACTGGAGGACAACCGCAAGCATGACCTGGGCAAACTGATCGTGGCGTTCAGCCTGCTGACCATGTACATGATGTTCTCGCAGTTGATCGTGATCTGGTACGAGAACCTGCCCCGGGAGGTGCCGTTCGTGATTCCGCGGCTGAACCAGCCGCCGCTGCGATGGGTCAGCGCGGTTTTGCTGGGCACGATTTACCTGGGGCCGCTGGTGTTTTTGCTGTTGCGGTCGGCCAAGCGGAACGTGGCGTATCTCGCGTGCGCGTCGGGGGCGATCATGATGGCGATGTGGGTGGAACGCTGGTGGCTGGTCACGCCCTCGCTGGGCGGGGAGTTCACGTACGGTTTGCAGGAGTTTTCCCTTACGGCGGCCTGCGCCGCGGCGATGGTGTTCGGAATGGCATGTTTTATTCGGCACACGCCCGTGACGGCGCGCCAGGAGATCGCGCCATGAGCGACCCCGCGCCCAATGCCTCTCCCGCTCCCGCCGCCGCCCCGGCGCCGCCCCGCCCAAGGCGCCGCCTGATGCTCCTGCTGGCTCTGGCCGCGCTGGTGCTCTGCGGCGGGACGGGCCTCTGGTATTACCAGTACGTCCCTGCCGATATCGGCCCGGCGCAGCCGATCCCGTTCAGCCACCGATTCCACGTGACCACCAAGAAGATCAGTTGCCTCATGTGCCACAGCACGGCCGCCAACACGGACCGGGCAGGCGTGCCTCCGCTGGAAACCTGCATGTTGTGCCACAAGCGCATCATCGTCACCTATCCGTGGATCCAGCAGCTCCGCGAACACTACGACAAGAACGAGCCGGTTCCGTGGGTCCACGTGAACAACCGCGTGCCGGGTTTCGTCTACTTCAGCCACGAAAGGCACCTGCGGTCGGGCGTCGATTGCGGCAAGTGCCACGGCGACGTGGCGGACATGGACCGGGTGTATATGAAGGACCAGTTCGAGATGGGCTTCTGCGTCCAATGCCACCGCGACAATAATATTTCGCATGACTGCCTGACTTGTCATCGATAGAGGACCGTATGCTGAATTTTACGAAGAAGACCAACAGCGCCTCGCTCGCCTTCCTGATCGCGGGGGCGTTCTGGTTCATGTTCGGGGCCTTCTACGGCATCGTCAGCGCCATTCACCTGGTTGCGCCGGAGTTTTTCAACAACATGCAGACCTTCGTGTTTGGCCGCACCCGTCCGCTGCACGTCAACACGATGGTCTACGGTTTCGTCAGTTGCACGCTGGTGGGCTTTGCGCTCTACGCGGTGCCGGCGCTGCTCAAGACCCGCCTGTGGTCGGAGCGGCTAGGCTGGTTCAGCTTCGTCTGCTGGAATGTCACGGTGGCCAGCGGCCTGACCTTTTTGTACGGCTACTCGCAAGGGCGGGAGTACGCCGAGTACGTCACCACCTTCGACTGGTTCCTCGTCGCCGCGATGGTGGGGGTGCTGCTGAACATGATTATGACCGTGCTCCAGCGCCGCGAGAACACGCTGTACGTCAGCGTCTGGTACATTTTCGGCATGTTGCTCTGG
The DNA here is from genome assembly GCA_964646065.1 of uncultured Planctomycetaceae bacterium. Classification (GTDB taxonomy): domain Bacteria; phylum Planctomycetota; class Phycisphaerae; order SM23-33; family SM23-33; genus CAZYDC01. The sequence goes on from CAZYDC010000278.1 coordinate 4,083, forward strand.
ACCTCGGCGGTCTACCCGATCGGAAACGTCATGTGGACCTCGGCGGGCGCGCTGCCGGGCTTGCTGGATTCGATCTTCCTGTGGTATTACGGCCACAACCTGGTGGGCCTGCTGCTGACCCCGCTGGCGCTGGGGGCCGCGTATTTCGTGGTGCCCCGTGTCACCAAGACGCCGATCTACTCGCACACGCTTTCGCTGGTGGGGTTCTTCTCGCTGGTGGCCATCTACTCGCACATCGGCGGGCACCACCTGCTCCAGGCGCCGATCCCGGCCTGGCTCAAGAACGTCTCGGTGGTGGACTCGATCATGATGTTCATACCGGTGTTCGTGGTGTTGGCCAACCTGTGGATGACCGCGCGGGGCAAGTTCGGCATGTTGTGGAACGACCTGCCAGGGCGGTTCGTACTGGTGGGTACATTGTGGTACCTGGTGACCTGTACGCAGGGGCCATTGCAGTCGCTGCCGGACGTGCAGAAGGTGACGCATTTCACCAACTGGGTGATTGGCCACTCGCACATCGCGGTGCTGGGTTTCTCGGGCTTCATCGCCATCGGGGCGATGTACCACGTGCTGCCGATGGTGACCGGTCGCGAGATTTACAGCCGGCGGTTGATGAACATCCAGTTCGGGCTGGTGTTGTTCGGGCTGATGGGGTTCTTCCTGGTGCTCAGCGTGGCCGGGCTGATCCAGGGGCAGTCGTGGCTCAACGGCGAGGGCGTGTACAAGACCCTGCCGCAGGTTCGGCCGTACATGGCGCTCCGCGCGACGCTGGGAGTGCTCATTATCACCGGAACGATGGTCGGTTTCTATAATGTGATTATGACGGTGTTCCGAGGCGTGCGCATCGCCGCGCCGGCGCCGGAAGGGGCCGCAAACCAATGAAGATGACTCCGGTATTAATGATCTTGGGCAGCCTGGCGGTGTTCTGGGCCTCGACCGCGATCGTGATCTTTATTCCCGCGGCCACGCTGGACGACAAGCCCTCGGACCAGTGGCGGCCGATGTCAGCCGTCGAAGAGGAAGGGCTGCACGAGTACGTTGTCAACGGGTGCAGCTACTGCCACTCGCTGTTCGCCCGGACGGTCGATTGGGACGCGCAGCGCGTCGCCCAGAAGGGCGACTATTACGAGGAAACGCCGGCGATCATGGGCACCGAGCGTGTGGGCCCGGACCTTTCGCAGGAGGGCGGGGAGCACCCGAACGATTGGCACACCGCGCATTTCACGAACCCGCGTTACACCCGGCCGATGTCGCTGATGCCCTCGTGGGAGTTCCTGGGCGAGCACAAGCTGAAGGTTCTGGCCGCCTACGTGCAGTCGCAGGGCGGAAAGAACGGCGACGCTCGCGTGGATCGCCAGGCGAGTTGGCAGGATCAGACGCGACCGGCCTGGGAGAAGGGGCCGGATTACAACGTCGAATGGTTGCACCAGCACGTTCCCGCGCCCTGGCGGGCCATGCCCAACCCGTATCCCGCCACTGCGTCCGACCTGGATCGCGGGCAGAAAATCTACCAGGACTTCTGCATCAACTGCCACGGGCCGATGGGTGACGGCAAGGGCCCGGCCGCCCAGTTTCTGCGGCCCGAGCCGCTGAATTTCACGACGCTGCGGCGGCACCTGGTGGAAAACAAGTACATCGGCGGCATCCTGTATTACCAGATCATGAACGGCGTGACCGGTTCGGCCATGCCGTACTTCAAGAGCGAGTTGGAGTCGGCCAAGATCTGGGACGTGTCGAACTACGTCGCGGTGAAGTTCATCGGGTACACCGACGCGGGAATCGAGCCTCGCGGCATCCGGGCCGCGTACGAACCGGAGTGGAAGAACACGTACAAAGAGCCGACGACGCAGGAGGCCCCGCATGAGCCAAAATGAATACCTGCTGATCGTCTGGCTGACGATCACCGTGCTGGCCGTCTCGGGCATGGCGGCGGCCCTGATCTGGGCGGTTCGCTCGCACCAGTTCCAGCAGCAGGACCACGCCCGCCACCTGGCGCTCGAAAGCGGAATTCCGTCGGACAGTCAGTGGAAGGTCAAAACGCCCAGTGGTGCCCTCGAAATCGCCGACAAGCAAGCCCGCCAACATTTCATCGAGAACGATGGCGGGCAAGCTGGATCTAACGTCGGCTTGCCTGTCGGCGCAGTAGAACGTTTTGCGAAGAAGAACTCGGGTCATCAGACATCTTGCGAAAAAGTGGACTGCAGAAATACGGACAAGCTGGCTTCAGCGCTGCGCCCCGAGGACGAGCATGTTCTATAACGACGTCGAGCAATATCAGTGGGTGTTCGCCGCCCTGGTCGCGGGCGTTGCGGTTGCGCTGATTGTCGTGCTGACGTATTTCCCGTTCTGGCGAAAGCGATCCCAACCGGGCGAGCGGCCTGGCGGCGAGGAAACGTCCGGGCAGGTTCCCCTGAGTCAGGGGATGGCGAAGTTCATTCCCTGGGTGCTGGCGTTGATCGTCCTGGGAACATTGATATTCGGCGTGGTCTATACGATTCGGTCCATAAATCAAACGCCTGATTGGTGAGTGCATGTTGGAAGAGGAAGAATCTCGCGAGATTACGCCGCTGCGGGCGTGGATATTCGTGGTCGTGCTCTCGGCCTTGCTGGTCGGCTGGGGCCTGTTCAATTTCAAGATGATCCCGGAGCGGCAGCGGGAGTTCGATTACGGCGTGCTGCCGGACACGCCCGCGCAGTCGGAGTATTCCACAGGTCGCCCGCCGGCCCCGGCGGTCGCGCCGGAGCAGATTCTCCACCTGCCCGGCGCCACGTCACTGCCGGCCAGCGGCCCGGCGGAGGGGCAACCATGACCCGAGGCAAGCTCATCCGCGCGGGCGCCGTCACCTTTGCACTGGTCGTCGGGTGGTTCTTTTTCGAGCTGTTCGCGCCGGGGCCTTGGACGCTTCACTCGCACTGGTACACCAGCAATCCACGCATGTACGTCCAGCCGCACATTCGCACGTACGAGGCCGAAATGCCGCATCCGCCGGTTGGCTCGGTGCAGCGGA
>CAZYDC010000279.1:0-7080 GCA_964646065.1 uncultured Planctomycetaceae bacterium
TCGCACAAGGATTCTTCGAGCGGGATCGCAATGTTTAACGGATCAAGATGATTCAAAGAAAGTTCTTCATCTCTTCATCCTGAAATCCGACCATGACCCCGAGGGGTCGTCCATGCGATCTCGCTGTGCTGCTTTCTTGCGGGTTGACGTGAGCCCAGCCGCCGAGGCCGAGTTCTTCTCTTCGTCTTTCAATCGTCAATCGTAAATTGTCAATCTCTTCTCTTCCCGCCGCTCATATTTAGATGTCAAATACCTGCCGCAGGCTTACAAGCCCACGCGAGCCGTCCCTATCGGACGCCAGAGTATTATACCATGAGTTATCAGATTTTCAATGCAATCGTGTTGTTCGCAAATCATACTGCTCATAACTCAATGACTGGCCGTGTCTAGCCATCCGAAAATTTCTTTATTTTTTCCCGACGGTTCATCTCGTGGCGCGAAAACGGGGGGGGGAAACGGGGACTGACGCCGGGGCTGTTGTCGTTCCCGGTGTCTGTCCTCGTTTTGTCGGCGGGCGCGAGCATTGCGGAAACGAGGACAGACACCGACAACAACAAAAGCGTCGGTGTCAGTCCCCGTTTCCACCTTTTCCGTTTCCACCTTTTGCGCGGCGGCCATCCCTGGCCGCCGCGCAAAAGGTAAGAAGCCACCCATGCCGTTGCTTTCCTGCCGGTTTCAGGCAGCGTGAAGACCGCGCGCACATGCTTCCGAAGACGGAAGCATGGCACCCGCTAGGCGTCCATTGGCGGGCGCCAGGATCAAGTCTGCGGGGGCATGTGGACACCGCGTGATCAAGCCCGCGCAGACTTAGGCATGGCGCCCCGATCCACCAATTGAGAAAAGGCCCTTTAGGCGGAATATAATATAATGATTTGCGGTCGTTCCTTACGGGAGCGGCCAATGGAGTGAGGCGGCTATCGTCCGCCTTGCTCTTTTTTGGGGCTAATGTCCGCTCATTATAATAGTACGGCGTCCCCGAGTTGGCCGGCCTGGGAACGCCGATCTCCCGATCGGCTCTTCGGGTTCTTCCAGGAAGGTCAATCAGAAAACTGCCGAGGGACAAAACGGAAAGAGCCAATCGGGAGATTGGCGTTCCCGGGGGCGTTCCCGAATTCCGCGTCCAAACCAGAACCGTTTGCACACCCTGCGCGACTTGGCTGTCATTGCGAAGAAGGCGTGAAATCCTTCAGGCGGAACGCGGGGAGCGGCTCGGGATGGCCGGGCCATTTCTGGAGCTTGCCCTTCCAGGTCACAAGAGCCCTGCCGCAGCCGCCGGCCTTTGCCAGCTTCGCGGCCAGCGTGGGGTTGGCGAGAAGAACGGCGTGTTTCCCTGTCTCCTCACCGTTTCGTTTTGCCTCGACAAAAAGGAACGCGCCCGGCCCGTCGGAATCTTGATCCGATTTCCTGATTGACCCAAATACCAGGAAAGGGTCTGAGACATCGAAATGGCCATGCACGGCGCCGCTGATGGTTCGGACGTATCGCATTCCTGGATCAACTTTCCATAAGTGAGGCCCGGAGGCACCAAGTGCGTCCCGGCCGCTGACCGGCTTCAAACTGGGCCAGTAGCCGCAGCAACAGCTCGCGCTTCCATCGCGGCCGCGGTCGAACGACAGGCCGAAGGGCGCGAATGAACTTGGCAAACTCCGCTTCTGTCTGGTCCAGGAAACGCATAGTCTGTGTTCCTCATCACCTTGCAGATATATGTAATCGCCAACGATCTTTGTTACAGCAGTTTGAAAATAGGGACCGAGAAAATGGGGGACTGGAAAATCGGGGACTGAGACCGATTTCGTCTGCGAAATCGGTGTCTGTCCCCGATTTTCTGGGGTGCATGAGTAAATAGTACTAATTTAATGTACAAATAAATTGAGTCATATCTACCTGTATATAACTATGTTATATACTAGTGCTATGCTGATTATTATATAAAGACATCTTTTTTAGTTGACATTTCAACTGAATACACTATTATCCCTATAAGGTTCATGTACATTTGAAGGGCCTTACGTGTGGACTGGCCTGTGGTGTCGAAAGTTTGTTCAAATTACGATCTCAAAAGGAGAAGCAAATGCAGAAAATGCTTCAGACCGTGGCTCAAGACGACGTGGCGTATCTGGTGGACCATCTGAATTATAAGGACAAGGTGGACCGCTCCCTGGCGTTGCTTCAGGAGGCGTACGAGAAATTCGGCGACGGCCTGGTGGTCGCCAACAGTTTGGGCAAGGATTCGGTGGCCGTGTGGCACCTAGCCAAGCGGGTCAACAAGAACATTCGCGGCTTCATCGTCACCACGCGGTTCAAACCGCGCGAGACCATCCGGTTCATGGAGGAGGAAGTCGCCCGCTACCCCGAACTCAAAGTATACAAGAATGACGCGGCCATCCCCGAGGAACTCTACGCCACAGAGCCCGACCGCTGCTGCGACCTGCTGAAGGTCCAGCCCACTCGGCAGGCGATCGAGGAACTGGGCGTCACCTGCTGGGTGACAGGCCTGCGATGCACCGAAGGCCGCACGCGAGTGGACTTCCGCGAACTGGAGCAGCGAGACCAAGGGTTGCAGAAACTCAACCCGGTGCTGCTCTGGCACGAGCGCGAGGTGTGGCAATACCTGGCGCTCAACGGCGTGGCCGTCAACCCGCTGTACTCGCAAGGCTATCGCAGCCTGGGCTGCGGACCCTGCACGCGGATCACGACCGACCCCAACGAGCGGGCCGGGCGATGGCTCGGCACCAGCAAGTGCGGCGGCGAGTGCGGCATTCACACGCGGCCGCTGAAGGCAAAGACCGCCTAAGGCAAAGACCAAAGACAATCACAAAGGGCACCAAGCACACCAAGAGCACCAAGGAGAATAAAACAATGACCAGAGGCTCGAAAAACCAACGAATGAACTGAAAGATCTGATTCTTTCTTATACATATCTATTCGTGGTGCTCTTGGTGACCTTGGTGGTCTTGGTGATTTTCAATCCGGTGAAAACATGAACACGCGTCGTCACAATTTGATGATAGAAACATGCTGGAGATCAGCGGATTTTCTTTTCATGCTGGCGGTCGGGTATCTCATTACCCGGTCACCGATCTACGCCGCCGCGATTGCCCTGGTGGACACGGTGACGAAGCTGGTCAGGTTCCGCCTGGAGAATCGGCCGGCGCCGCAAGGCATAGCCACGAATTACGCGAAACATCTTGAATCATAAGAAGAAGCAAGAAAAAACCCGGACGCGAAAACAGCAAGGAAAAACCGGGCTTCCGTTTCTTCGCGGTTTCTTTGCTGTTTTCGCGGAATTTGTTATTTCTTTGTCGTTTAGCTCTTCCGCTGTTGTTGTTTTCGCGTAATTCGCGCAATTCGTGGCTAAGTTGTTTTTGAGAGACCGATGGAAACGCACCTTCGCAGCATACTCAAGGCCGGAAGTTGGAGATTGGCCGCCCTTTTGATTACAATGGCGGTGGCTTACGCCATTACCGGCAAGACGGAGTTGGCCGCCGCCATCGGCTTGGCGGACACGGGCATCAAATTGTTTGTGTATTACATACATGAGCGGCTCTGGTTGCGAGTGAAGTTCGGACTGCGAAGGCCCACGGATTATGAAATATGAATGAACCAGTGAGTTTCCCCTGCGAAGCGATTCCCCAGCACGGCCCGCACGCCAGGCTGCTGGGGATTTACCCCCAGTGCCAGGAAGGGCGATTCCTTCAGCGGGTGCGCGTTCCCATCGGCGTGCCCAGTTCCGCGCAGTGGCGGGCGCTGGCGGACATCGCCGAGAAGTTTACGCCCGGCACCCCGCTGCACCTGACAACCCGCCAGGATGTCGAGATCCACGACCTGAACGCCCAGAGCCTTCCCTTGGCCCAGAAGGCGCTGGCTGAGGCGGGCCTGAGCGGTTTCGCATCCGCCGGAGACACCCTCCGCAACATCACCCTCTGCCCGTGCAGCGGTTCGTGTTCGGGCCGGCCTGACTTGCAGCCGCTGGCGGCCACGATCGACCGGAGCCTGCGGCAACTCGACGGCCTGTACACGCTGCCGCGGAAGTTCAAGATTTCGCTTTCCGCCTGCCCCAAGGCCTGCGCCCAGCCGTACATTAACGACCTGGGTTTCGTGGCCATGCCCGGCGGGCGGTTCCTGGTGACGGTCGCCGGCTCGCTGGGCGCCAGGCCGGGGACCGGCGTGGTGCTGCGCGAAGACCTGCCGCCCGGCGAGGTGCTGCCGCTGGTGAGCGCGACGGTGAAGTTCTTCGCCGCGCACGGCGACCGCGAGCATCGCGGCACGGCCCGCCTTCGCTACGTCCGCCAGCGGATGGGCGACGAACCGTTCCTGACGCAACTTCGCGAGGCCATCGCAAAAGAAACCGCCGCCGGCGACTGGCCGGCCGTGCAGATTCCCACCGTCGAGGGCAACCGGGGCGCCAAGCTGTCGTTGGTGTTCGCCAACGGCGACGTCACGCCCGAGGCCGCGAAGGCCCTGGCCGAACTGGCTGCCGACGAATCGCTGTCGGTGCGAATCGCCATTCACCACCGCGTGGTCGTCTTCGGCCCGGACAAGCCGTCGATCCAGGCGCGGATCGACAGCTTCCCCGCCTTGCGACAGGCCGCCAGCCCGCAGGCCACCGTGACCGCCTGCCCGGGCAATCGCTGGTGCTCGCACGGCTTGGTCAGCACCAACGCCCTGGCCGACCGCCTCCGCGCCGAACTGGGCGACCGCCTGGCCGGAAAGATGGTCTGCGTGTCGGGTTGCCCCAACGGCTGCGCGCACAGCGCGGTGGCCGAGATCGGCCTGCACGGCTCGCGGAGCACGATCGACGGCAAGACCGTCGAAACCTTCACGCTCTGGCGCGGCGGCGGCAAAGGCCGAACCGCGGTTCTGGCTACGCAGGTCGCAACCAAGCTCACGCAGGATGAAGTGGTGAAGCAGGTGGCAAACGGAATAGGGGACTGAGGCGAATTGGCTAAGTTGGACCGTATTCCTCGGAGTCACTCTATTGATCGGCTTGGTTTGATTGCACGATAGACTCTCCGCCAATTCGCGTCTGTCCCCGGTTTTCAAAACGGGGACAGACGCAAATTGGCGGGAGAGCCTTTCGGATAATCAGGCCAAACGGATGAACAGGACGATTCAGGCAACCCGATTCAGCTTGCCCAATTTGCCTCAGTCCCCTCCGCGTCTGTCCCCGGTTTTCAAAGCGGAGACAGACGCGAATTGGCGGGAGAGCCTTTCGGATAATCAGGCCAAACGGATGAACAGGACGATTCAGGCAACCCGATTCAGCTTGCCCAATTTGCCTCAGTCCCTTCCGCGTTTGCCCCCGATTTTCCCGCACGGACGGCCAGAGGCGGTCTGTTTGCGAATGAAGGCGGCGGCGATCTCGTCCTCGTCACGCAAATATTCCCGCCAGTCGGTCACGGGCCATGGCATGTTGATCGGGGCCAGCAGACCATCGCTCCGCAGACCACAATGGGAGGCGGCGCTGGACCAAGGCCAATCCTCCGCGCGATGCACAAGTCCGGCCCGCACCGGGTTTCGCTCTACATACCGGACGGCAGCCCACAGATGAGCGTCATCCAATGCGCACGAGTAAAATCGGCCCTGCCAGAGATGCCCGGATTCGCCCGAACGCTGGTTGAACCATGCGGCGTACACTTGATGCGTGTCGCGGAGGGTGCAACCCAGCGATTCGGCGGTGGAAGGCACGGCCACAAAATGCACATGATTGGACATCAGGCAGTAGGCCCACACGGCCAGACTGTAGCGGGCAGAGTACTGGGCCGTTAGTGCAAGGTAGCGCACGCGGTCGGCATCGCTAAGAAAAACGTCTGCGCGACGATTGCCTCGCTGCGTTATGTGATGTGGCATGCCCGGCATGACCACACGTGCGGTCCTTGGCATACACAACAAATTACGCGGTCATAGACCAGCCGGCAAGCGAAAAACGGGGACAGACGCGAATTGGCGGAGAAGTTTTGCGGACGACCGGGCCAAGCCGATAAACAGGACGATTCCGGCGAACACAGTCCAGTCTAGCCAATTCGCCTCAGTCCCCCTTGCGCCAGTCACCCGCACCCTTCAAATCGCGTGTCGCGCCATGCGCAGGCGTTTGCCCAACTGGTGCGAAATATGGTACGCCAGCAGGCGGTTGACGGCCTTGGCCTGGTCCTCCGGTAGGGCCAGTTTTTTTCCGGCGGTCACCGCCTTGAGCACGGCCAGGCCGGCCAGCGCGGCGGCGTCCACGCGATACTTCTCCCCCGCGGCGGCCTCGCAATTGCGGCACAAGAGGCCGCCCTGGATCGACGTGAAATACACGCCGTCTTCCTCGCCGGCAATCGCCCGGCCGCACGCGACGCAATGATCCAACTCGCCCAGCAGGCCCGCGTGCGCCAGCAGGCGCCACTGAAAATACGCCATCACGGCCGCCACGGGGCTGCCCTCCTGGTCCAGCCGCGCCAGCCCGTTGTGCAGTAGGTCGAACACCTCCGGGTGCGGGTCGCCGACGGCCACCATCTCACCCACCAGCTCGATCATGAACAAGGCCGCGCTGAGGCGGGCGGATTCCTTCCGCAGCCCCGCGTGCAGCGCCGTCTGGCTGAACTCGATCAGCGTGCCCAGGCTCTCGCGCGAGGCCCCGCTGAAGACCAGCTCGCCCTCGCTCAGCAGGTCGATGGCCCCGCCGGTGTTGCTCTTGGGCCTCTTGCTGCCCTTGGCCAGAAGCCGCACCGCCCCCTGCCCGCGCGACAAGAAATGCACCACCTGCGAGGTCTCGCTGTAGTCCGTCGCGCGAAGGCAAATGGCCGGTTCTCGATGACGCATGACGGTAGTTTATACGCTGAGATGCAGAGAAATAACAAAATAAGGGTGGCATGGCGACGTTGTTTGTCGCCATGTCCGGGTTTTGCGGACATCACATGGCGACAAACAACGTCGCCCTTCCAATCGAATTCTCTTCTTCGCAAAACGTTTCACTGCGCCGACAGGCAAGCCGACGTGAAATCCAGCTTGCTTGTCGGCGCAGTGGGCACCCCGCGAGACCCCGGACATGGCGACAAACAACGTCGCCCTTCCAATCGAATTCTCTTCTTCGCAAAACGT
>CAZYDC010000280.1:0-7031 GCA_964646065.1 uncultured Planctomycetaceae bacterium
AGAAGCCAAAAAAACAACGGAAAAACCAGTTTGGCGCCATCTTTGGGGGCCTCCCCCTTTGCCGCATGATTGCTTCCGGCTGTGGGTAGTTGTCTATATCCGTCCACGGCCTGTTGAATGGTCATCGAATCCACATTGGTAGGTGAACTGGCAAGTGCAAGCTTGCCCCTAATGCGCTGCAAGTTTTCTGCTGTCAGGCCACTTCCAAACTCGGCTTGGCAGATTGCCTCTAAAACATCAACACCCGGCCATTCCGATGGGTCTGGTCGAAATACGAGTACTGCCGCCTGCATCTTCCACCACTGCGCTTCGCCTCCCTCCTTTGTTTTCGCCGTTGCCATGTTTTCATTATAAGCTCTCTCACTTCTCTGGAGCGAGTTCAACAATGTACCTAAAATCTTGTGGGCTTTCTTATCCATTCCCGTAAGCACGATATTATCCCGTTGGGTTTCTATACTCTTGATTTTCAATGCGGCCTGTTCAATCGGTTCCACGACATACTTCCTTTCGTCCGGGGGCCGGATCTACCCGGACGTCCCGATGTGTGTTCGCTCTTCAGGGGCCTGGCCGCGATAGTTTCAGCATCCCAGGCGCACTCCATAAGCGAACAGATGTTCCGGCTTTTCCACGGGAACGAAATAGGCAGGTTGCCCCGGAGTGGGAGGCAGTTTCCCCTCCACAACCTGTTTCAACCGAAAGAATGCAACCCGCCCATCTTCGGCAGTCACAAGTCCGTTGCCCTTTTCTTCATCCCACCAACTGACGCGCCCGCCCACTAGGGGATATTCTTCCGGGAAGAGCATGTTTCTAACGAGGCAGATATGCTCCTTTCCCAAGACCTGAGCCGACCCTTCCTTCGCATGTGATTCCACGTATGCCTCTGCCCAACCGATTATCTTCTTTCGATCCTCTAAAACGTGAATATCAAGAATCTCGGTTTTTTTTTCCACGGCTGTCAGCACTAAGAAGAAGGATTCCTTCCAGTATTCATCATCCTTATTTCCAGCATAACCAGCCCTGTACTTGGCCCAACATTTCCAAGCATTTTGGTTATGGCCCTGCTCCATGTAGATCGTTGCAAGCCCGGCGTAACATGGTAAATATCCCCGTCGTGCGCCTTCATTCAACCACCTTAAGGCCGTTCGAGCATCGGCATCCGGGTAATCATCCGATCTGTTAAGCAGGGATAGTTTATAACAAGCCTCAAGTGAACCGAGTTTCGCTGCTTGTTCAAAAAGGCGGGCTGCTTCCTGGAAATCTTGGATCGTATCTCCGAGACCAGCTAAGGCTTCGTTGGCATCGGCAAATAGCCCCTCCCATGGCTCGGATTCTGGACCGACCTCCGATCCATTTGCCATGGCTGAAATCGTTGAGTGTTCGCTATCCTCAGCAACGCCAAGCGCACTTTGAGCAGCAAGGATTGCTTGTACCACTGTCTTGACCGGGGCAGAGAAGAACTCGCGATTGTCAGCCACACGGCAGCCTTTTGATTCGAGGAAGGTGTGAACGAAGTCCTCGGCGGCGGTGCAATCCGAAAACCATTCGTAGTAGGCAACCACGAAAGGAGTAGGAATCCCCGTTGCACCCGACAGCTCTTGGGCGCGGGCATCCGGGTCTCGCTGCGTCTTTCCAACCTTTACGAGACCTGGCATTGCGGAGTTGACCAAGACGTACAAGAACCCAGGGGCTTGGTTCACCGAATTAGTGTGTGACTCCTTGCCAGTGAGATTGCCTGGCCCGGGAGTTGGGTCGGGCGGAATCTGGCCGGGCGCGGGCTGGAATGAGGGAACTCGGTTGGGGGTCTTGCACTCAGGGCAGTTTTCCACTTCGCCCGCCAGACTGTCCGGCGATTCCATTTCCGCCCCGCATTTTCCGCACCTGAACTCAATCATGGCGCACCCGTCTCTCGCCCCGTGTCGGGGCTTCCGTTAGGAAAGCTGAAATATGCAGGTATTCTACCCCTCGCGCCTGCTGCCCGCAACCGTCTGTCGCCGTCATTGGCTCTTTCTGTTTCTCATCCGGGAATCTACAGCTTGGCCAGTCCCATAAAATTCCGGAAGAGCCAATCGGGAGATTGGCGTTCCCAGGACGCGACGGTATAATTCCGTGACGCTTGTCCCGCATCGAAAATAACCCGCAAAGGAGACGACGATGGTCAAGGCTTTTGAGCAGATCGGCAAGATCAAGTACGAGGGGCCTGACAGCGGCAATCCGCTTTCGTTCAAGCACTACAACGCCGGCCAGAAGGTCGAGGGCAAGACCATGCGCGAGCACCTTCGGTTCAGCATGGCCTACTGGCACGCGTTCCGCAACGGGTGCGGGGACCAGTTCGGCGGGCCTACGCGGCAAATGCCCTGGGACGATGGCGGCGACAGCATCGCCAACGCCCAGAATCGCGTGCGGGCGGCCTTCGAGTTCATGGAAAAGATGGGCCTGGAGTTCTACGCCTTCCACGACCGCGACGTTGCCCCCGAAGGCCGGACGCTGGCGGAAACCAATCGCAACCTGGACGCGGTCGTCAGCGTCCTTAAGGAAGAGCAGAAGCGGACCGGCATCCGCCTGTTGTGGGGGACGGCGAACCTGTTTTCCAATCCGCGATTCATGCACGGCGGTTCGACCAGCCCCAACGCCGACGTGTTCGCCTATGCGGCTGCGCAGGTGTCCAAGGCGATGGAAGTGACCCACGAACTGGGCGGCCTGGGCTACGTGTTCTGGGGCGGGCGCGAAGGGTACAAGAGCCTGCTGAACACGGACATGGCCCGCGAGACGGCGCACCTGGCCCGCTTCCTGGGCATGGCCGCGGAGTACAAGAAGGCCATCGGGTTTAAGGGCCAGTTCTACATCGAGCCCAAGCCCAAGGAGCCGACCAAGCACCAGTACGATTTCGACTCGGCGACGGTGTACGGTTTCCTGGTGGCCAACGGGTTGGACAAGGATTTCAAGCTGAACATCGAGACCAACCACGCGACGCTGGCCGGGCACACGTTCCAGCACGAACTGGAATTCGCCGCCGGCGTGGGAATGCTGGGCTCGGTGGACGCCAATCGCGGCGACCTGATGCTCGGCTGGGACACCGACCAATTCCCGACCGACCTGTACGACTGCACGCTGGCGATGTACGCGATCCTCAACGCCGGCGGATTCAAGACCGGCGGCCTGAACTTCGACGCCCACGTCGCCCGCGAGAGCTTCGAGCCGGTGGACCTGTTCCACGCCCACATCGGCGGAATGGACGCGTTCGCACGCGGCCTCAAGATCGCGGCGGCGTTGCGAAAGGACGGCGTGCTGAAGGATTTCGTCGCCAACCGCTACGCCAGTTGGGACGGCGGCCTGGGCCGGAAAATCGAAAAAGGCCAGGTCGGGTTCAAGCAGCTCAGCAAGTACATGCTCGAAAAGGGCAATCCCGACGCCAGCGCCTCGGGCCGCGTGGAGATGCTGGAGAACATCCTGAACGAGTACATCAAGTAGCAGCAGCCCCAACGGAACGTGAGCCACTTGAAACGCTTTGCAATTATTACGGCGTGTCTGACGATAACCTGCGCGACAGCCCTGTCGCAGCTTGCCCCAATTTCGCCGGACAAACCCAACGCGTTCACGTTCTCGCCGGTCGAGGCGAGATTCGTTCGCCTGATGATCTACTCCGCGGACGGGCAACCGTGCATCGACGAGCTGGAGGTCTACGACGCCGGCGGGAAGGCGAACCTCGCGCTGGCCAGCGCCGGGGGCAAAGCAACGGCCTCCTCGTGCATCGCCGGGTTTGCGATTCATCAGGTCGCGCATCTCAACGACGGCCTGTACGGCAACAGTCACAGTTGGATCGCCGCCTCGGATACCGACGAATGGGCCCAGATCGAATTGCCGCGTGCGGCGATGGTGGCCAAGGTGGTCTTCTCGCGGGACCGCGAGGGCAAGTACAAGGATCGCCTGCCGGCCGAGCTTGAGATTCAGGTGTCGATGGACGGTAAAACATGGCGGTCGGTCTACGCCAGGTCCAAGCCCGGCATGCCGCCCCGCTCGGCCGGGGAAGAGGACCTGCTCCGCTACGCATTCTCGCTCGAGGCGTCGGCCTGGTCCAAGATTCAGGTCCAACCGCTCGGGCAGGCCCTGAAACAGTTCGACGAGATGATCCAGCGGTTCGCCGCCGCGGGAACCGATGTCGCCAAGGAACGCGCGGAGCTGGCCGAGCTGCGGCAGCGCGAGAAGGCGCTGAGCGCCAAGGATTCCGACCAGGCCGCAGGGCTGGCCTTGCTCTTCGACGCGAGGATGGCCAAGCGGCGGTTGTTCTTCCGCGACTCGGACCTGTCGGCCATCGGGAAAGTTCTTTTCGTCAAGCGGCATCAGTATCGGCCTTCCCACAATTACAGCGACCTGCTTGACCCTTCGGGCCCGCCCGGCGGCGCCGTGTGCGTGCTGGAAATCCCGTTCACGGACGGCCGGTGGCAGCCCGGCCAGGCCAAGCTGACGAATCTGTTCACCACCAAGGACGGCGTCCCTCGCGACCCCGCCGCCAGCTTCGACGCCCGGAAGGTTTACTTCGGCTATCGCACGAGCAAGAACGACTATTTCCACGTCATGTCGGTCAACGCCGACGGCAGCGGCCCCTCGGGGGCAGGCCTCAAGCAACTGACCGACGGGCCCTTCCACGACTTCTATCCCTGCCCGCTGCCCGACGGCGGAATCGCCGTGATCTCCACGCGGTGCAAGGCCCGCTTCCTGTGCTGGCGGCCCCAGGCGTACGTGCTGTTCCGCATGAACGCCGACGGCGGCGACATGCAGCCGCTGTCCTATTCCAACCTGAGCGAGTGGGCGCCGTCGGTGATGGCCGACGGGCGAATCATCTGGACGCGGTCGGAATATCTCGACAAGGGCGCCGACTTCGGGCACACCCTCTGGTCGATTCGCCCGGACGGCACGCATCCGGAGTTGGTCTTCGGCAACGACACGCGGTACTGCTACGCCAACGGCCGCGAGGTCCCCGGCACCAGGGAAATCTGCTGCACGCTGATCGCGCACGGCGGCGACCTCAATGGTCCCATCGCGTTTATCGACACCGGCAAAGGCCCGTACGACGCCTCCGCCGTCGTGAACATCACGCCCGACGTGGCGCCGCATTTCCACATGGACTGGGCCGTTCACATGTGCTTCCGCGACCCCGTACCCATCAGCCGCGACAAGGTCCTCGTCAGCCACGCGCCGTGGAACCATTTCTGCCTGTACGTGATCGACCGGTACGGCAATCGCGAACTACTTTACATGGACCCGGCCATCGACAGCATGTGCCCGACGCCGCTTCGGCCGGTCAATCCGCCGCCCAAGTTCCCCGGCGCCGAGGTCCGCGCTCCCGACGGCACGGCCGGGCAGTTGCTCATCAGCGACGTGTATCAAGGCCTGTCGCCGGCCGTCGCGCGGGGGCAGGTCAAGTACATCCGCGTGTGCCAGGAATTGCGGGCCGACCTGATTCGCCTGCCCGGCGGCGGCTACCAGGCGGACCACCCGGACTTTCAAGACTGGTACGCCAGCCCCACGCACAAGGTGCAAGGCCCCAACGGCTGGCCGTCGTACGTGGCCAAGGCGGACCTGGGAACCGTCCCGGTGGAATCGGACGGCTCGGCCAACTTCGTGGCACCCTCGGGCAAGGTGCTGTACTTCCAGGCCCTGGACGAAAACTTCAACGAACTCCAGCGGATGCGGAGCGTCATGCAGCTTCAGCCGGGCGAGAAGCGCGGCTGCGTCGGCTGCCATGAACCGCGATCTTCCGCGCCGCCGCCGTCCAGCGCGAGCCCGGGGGTATGCATGGCTTTCCGTCGCCCGGCCAGCGAACTCCAGCCGCCGCCCTGGGGCGCCGGACCGGTCTCCTACGAAAAGGTGGTCCAGCCGGTGTGGGACGCCAAGTGCGTCCGTTGCCACGACGCCTCCGGCAAGCAGATCGACCTGACCGGCAGGCTCGATGGCGACAAGATCCCGGCCTCCTATCGCACGCTGATCTCGCGGGGGCTGGTCCATTACTTCGACTGCACCTGGGGCCAGGAGCACGTCCAAGCCGCGCCCATGACCTTCGGCACGCTCAAGAGCCCGTTGTGGAAAACCCTGGACGCCGGCCACCACGACGTGAAACTTTCGTCCCAGGAAATGCGCCGGGTCAAGTGCTGGATCGACATGAACTGCCCGCTCTGGCCGGACTACGTTCACCTCCCCGATCGCCCCTCGCAACCGGAGGTGGCGAAAGCCGCCCGGTAGGACGTGGAGCGTGGGGCGTAGCGAGTGGGGCGTAAATTTACCGTAAACCCGGCAGGAGGGATATAATCGGAAACGCATGAGCGGACAAGACGAACAATTTATGAAGGCCGCCCTGGAGTGTGCGAGCTTGGGGCTGGGCGCGGTCGAACCCAACCCGATGGTCGGCGCGGTGATCGTGCGCGACGGCGTGGAGATCGCCCGCGGGTATCATAAGAAGTTCGGCGGCCCGCACGCGGAAATCGAGGCGATGAAGAATTGCGGATTTCGGATTTCGGATTTCGGATTGCCTGGAAAAGCGGGGACAGGAAAAGCGGGGACTGAGGCCGATTTCGGCTGTTTGAAATCGGCGTCTGTCCCCGATTTTCCGGGAAAACAAGGACAGACACCAATTTCAGACGAATCATGCGGGGCGGCGCAAGGTGGAGTTGGCCCAAGTTTCCCCGCCCCGGAAAAAGGGGACAGGCACGGCATACAGCCTCCGAGCCAGTCCCCATTTTCCGGAGCTACCATGTATGTCACGCTGGAGCCTTGCTGCCATCGCAATAAGAAGACACCGCCTTGCACCGAGGCGATTATTCCCTCCGGCATTTCGCGCGTGGTGGTGGCGATGGAGGATCCGGACGTGAACGTTCGAGGGCGGGGCGTCGCGGCCTTGCGGGCGGCGGGCATCGAGGTGACGGTGGGGGTGTGCGAGGCGGCGGCCAGGAAGCTGCTGGCGGCGTATATCAAGCTCCGCACGCGGGGCCTGCCGTGGGTGATCGCCAAGTGGGCGCAGACGGCCGACGGGTATCTGG
>CAZYDC010000281.1:0-6985 GCA_964646065.1 uncultured Planctomycetaceae bacterium
GTCCGCGCACGCGTGGTCAAGAACAAGGTCGCCCCGCCGTTCCGGTCGGCCGAGTTCGACATCATGTTCGACCACGGCATCAGCTATTTCGGAGATCTGCTGGACCTGGGCGTCGAGCAGGGCGTCATCGAGAAGCAGGGCTCCTGGCTGTCCTGCGGCGCCGTCCGCCTGGGACAAGGCCGCGAACAGGCCAAGAGCTTCCTGGCCGGCAACAAGGACCTGGCCGAGGAAATTCACAAGGCCATCCTCGCCAAAGGCCTGCCGCCGACAGACAAAGTCCTCGCAGCCGCAGACGAGACTCCCGCAACGGAAAAGGACGCGGAAGCGTAAAGACGGCTTGTCACGGCGTAGTTCTGACGAAGCCGGAAACGACAAGAGGATCATGCTGCCGTTTCCGCCGCTTGCTGTCCTTTCGCTGCCTTGCACCGGTTGGCGTTCCGGCTGTCCTGAATTGATGATGGGTGCCATGCCCAAGTCCGCGCGGGCATGTCCCGGGGTGCGCACATGCCCGCGCGGACTTGGGCATGGCACCCGGATACGTCGATTGACGGCTGACCGACTGCTAATAGATTGTCACCAGGGATTTGGCTGCGCTGCGTTGGGCCGCCAGGGCGGCGGCTTCCCTGCTTTGGCGGGCGGCGGCGCGGCAACGGATCGTGTCGAATTGCTCTTGCGTAATCTCGAAGGAAGCGTTTTCTCCGTTGAAAATCGGGTCGCTGAGCAGCCCCAGGCAGTCTTCAGGACGGACGTTGATTTCTTCGCCGCGAAGAAGCGTCATTAGGTACCCGCTATCCCACTTCTCCATCAGCAGCCTGCATTTTGTCGGACTTTGATCCATGGTATTCTCCTCTTTCAAGGTGAAAACACACGCACAGCGCAAGCATGACTTGCAGTCTATTGTATTTTCTAGCGCTGCCGCAGGGCTCAATCAAATTGAAAGAGGCAGGTCTTGGGTCCGGGGAATCTAAACCTCTGTGATACTTGAACTCGCCCGCCAAGTTTCTTTCTGGTTGGGGTAAGATTATTCCGCCGGAGTCACCGGTTGGCGCTCTATCCGATGGGCGCGATGGGAAGAAAAAAAGTCGCCAGCCGATGGCAGGCCCACGCGGGGGGGACGTGAACGTCTGCCGGGGGCGGCTGGCGACAAATACATCATCGCCGAAAAGGCTGTAAGTAGCAAGACCTTTTTTGGGGTGCGTGTCGGTTTCCGGAAATGCTGTTGGACCTCAACGATTCAAGGGGCGCCCAACGCGCCAACCAGCAAGCCCGCCAACTATTCCTCGAGAACGATGGCGGGCAAGCTGGACCTTACGTCGGCTTGCCGGTCGGCGACGCGCGACCTTTCAAGAGGAAAGAACTCGGGCAATCCGATGCGGCCAGTTTGCCCGGTCTATTCGGCCAGAACCGCGGCGCGTCCGGCGACCGACTTGACGCATGTCCCGGCGGACTTGCCGGGCGGGGTGAAGTTATGTTCGTAGAAGGTCGGCGGGTCCTGTGTCCAGCCGGCCTGGAGGTTCGTGGCCTCGCGGCGAAGTTTTCGCAAAATAAACCGGCCGATCAGCGGCGCCGCGATGCGGGCCAGCAGGCCGAATTCCTTCTTGACGTCTTCGAGCAAGTCCGCCAGTTGCCTGGTCACCTGGGGGCTTCCCTTGAAGTATTCCCTGCCCGCCCACAGGGCGCCGGCGTAGACCGTACACATGCCCTCGGCCTCCCACGCGTATCGCCGGCGGATGCGGCGCTCGGGATGGTTCTTGTGGCGCTGGTAGCCCTTGAGAATGCTGCGGCAGACCCGCAGGACGCTGGGGCCGTTGGTTTGGTAATCGGCCTCGAACGCCCGGAGCAGGAATCCCGTCTCCTGTCCCGGTTTGAAATTCGGATGGCGGAAATTGAATCGTTCCTGTCCGTGCGTGTCTTCAAAGGCGATCTCGTCTTGCGAGAGCAATCGACCTTCGGCCTCGAACTGCGCGTAGAGCGGGGTGCCCGCCACCGGAGTGTAGAGCATGAACTGGTGGAAGTCGGTGTTGTGCGAAACCGCGTGGGCGATGGCGGCGTCGATATTTTCCGGCGTGTGCTCCTCCATGCCGATGATGGTGGACCCCAGCACGCGGATGCCTTGCTCCTGCATCTGGGCCACCAGTTCGTGCGTGTCGACGCCGTCGAGTTTTCCGTACTGGCTGTTCTTTCCTTCCAGTCCCATCCAGACCCAACTGATGCCCAGCCCCACCAGTTCTTCCATCGTGTACATCCGCAGCGCGTTGGCCGAGCTGAACACGTACAGCGCCCAGGATTTCTCGTGGCGGCGCATGAGTTCCAGCAGGCCCATGGCACGGGGCTTCTGAAGCAGGAAGTTTTCGTCCATGATGAAGAACGAGCGCATCTTCATGGCTTTTTCGAGCCCGCACATGACCTCGAAGAGATCCTCGGCCTTGGGGTAGAAACTGACGAAATGACCTTTGCCGCCGAACATGGCGGAGGTGGAGCAAAAGTTGCACCCGATGGGGCAGCCGACCGACGGGACCAGCGCCGCCGAGGCGTCGCGAGGGGTGAACGGCAGGTCCATGCCCATGACATGGCGGTGGATGCCCGCCCAGACTTGCGGGTGGAGAATCGGCGCGCCGGCGTCTTCGCCCAGGTACTTCCGGAACCACGCGATTCCGTCGCCGCGCACGATGTGGTCCGCGTCGATGTGCTCGTCCAGATTGCGCAAACCCGTGATGTGCCCGCCGACCACGATTTTGGCCTCGGGCAGGTGCTCGCGGATCAGATCGCACATCGTCTGGACTTTTCGCAGGTTCGGCAGAATGGCGCTGATGCCGACGACGTCGTACTGGTTGTCGCGGAGTTCCTGGACGAACCTCGCCAGCGTGGGGAAGTCCAGGCAGGTGCAGCGGGCGTGGATGTTGGCCTGGATGAACATCAGACCCCAACTGCGATGGAACATGCGAAGGGAAAACGGCCCTTGGACGCGAGTCACCTGGTTGTGCCAAAGTTCCATCGGGTTGATTTTGCGGCTGCCGAACTCGTCATCCTGGGCGTAAGGGCCAAAGACGCTGCACAACAGCACCTTTGCATTGGCGCCTTTGGGGTGGGGTTGAAATCCGGCTACGGAAGGGCTAACCGCTTGGGGCAGGATTGTTCTGGTCATATATAAGACGGCTCGTCAGCGCGCTTTGTCATGGATATTGCCGGGCCGACAAGTAGATGCAGGTCGGTCCTCGAAGAAGACAAACTCATCGCTCACGAGCACGAGGACATGAGCAATGCCGGCCGGAGCCTTTTGGCATTCGGGCGTTCGCAGGGGTGCCTTCTGCTGTACCTAATATACGGCGTTACGGGGCAATTCCATACAACAATAATTCGGAAAGTCAGCGATGGAAAGTAGCGCCGTCGGTTGGGCGGGAGACGATACCGCGGCGGTACTACAAGGCGATGTGATAAGGTATACGCCAAACAGCAAGTTCATATCGGGGTTAAGCTTGCTGTTTGGCGGTTACTCTGATTTCGCGAGGGAAATTGCCCATAGCCGAAATCATCGCCGCTGTTTTCCAGCCCCACCCTTAGTGCAGCGCCCCAGAAGAAAGGGGTGGAAAGGACATTCTCTCTTTGCTGTGGCTTTTTCTTCGCCCCGCAGGGGCGGTAGATTTGTAGCCCACCGCGTAAGCGGTGGGGACCCTGACGAAGGGATAGGCCAGCCCCGCAGCGGGGCGACACTACGCGCGGGGGGCTTCTTTGCCCCTACCGGGGCTTGACCGTTCGCCTCCGTTGTCCCACCGCTTACGCGGTGGGCTACAAATCTTGCGCCCCTCCGGGGCGAGGAAACAGCAACAACCCGGAAGAATACTTTTTCCACCCCTTCTTCTGGGGCGCTGTGCTTAGTGCCCGTACATTTCGCGACTGATCTTGAGGAATTCCTCGCACGCGGCGCGCCGCGCTTCGTCGGTGTGACCGACGGCCTTGGCATCGCCGTAGAGCCTGGGCAGGAACCCGCCTTCGCGCCGGCCCAGCACCTGGACCATGCGGCGACAATACGCCCGGATTTCATCGACCGGGCGCTGCATGACCACCTGGATATCGGCCGGGCTGAAGAACGTGATCCGCCCGCCGAATCGCTTGCCCAGAAGTTCCAGGCCCATGTTCTGCTGTTGGTCCATCTGGATGACGTCCAGGCCGATCTCGATCAGATCGTCCAGGATGTCCACGATGTACCCGCAACTGTGGAGGAAGGTGTCCATGCCGGCCTCGTGGCAGGCGGCGAAATGCCGCGCGTAGTACGGCTTCCAGATGTCCCGCCACTGCTGGGGTGAGACCATGAGGCGGTCTTGCAGGCCCAGGTCGTCCCACAGGATGCAGCCGTCGCAACCAAGCTCGCCGTACCGTTTGCAGGCCCGTTCGTTCATTCCCGCGAGGATTTCCAGGACTTCGCGCAGGCGATCCGGGGCGTCGTGGATGTCCAGCCACATGTTGTGCAGGCCGCGAAGGAAATGCACCCGCTCGAACAGGCTCACGCCGGTGGAGATGATGTACTTGTCGCCCGCTCGTTGGCGGATGTCCTTGAGATCTTCCCATCGTTTGGGATCGTCAACGTCGGGGATTTTCAGGTGTGCCAGGTCGTCCCACGTCTTGAGCGGGAATTCTTTCACCTCGCCCAGCGTGGTGGTGCCCAGGTTCACCCACACCGCGCCCCACTCATCCACGCCGCTGGAGGGCCGGGCGTCCGGCCACGGGTTGCATGCGACGCCGCAACAATCGTTCTCGTACAGGTCGCAGAAATCGTGCCCCAGACGGTCGGGCGTCCGAAACCGGATCGTTCGGCGAAATACTTCGCGGGGAGTCATCATGGGTTGGCGCTTTCGTTTTGTTGAAGGTGACGGGCCAGAAAGGCAATCACACGGTCCAAGGCTTGAACTCTGGCGGGGCAGGATTTATCGCAGTCAAACCCGTGGCCGCCGTCGGGGATCGTGATCAGTTCGTGCTCGATGCCCGCGAGCGACAACGCGACGGCCATGTCGGTCGATTGGCGGTAGGGGACATCGGTGTCGGCGTCGCCGTGCAGGAGCAGGGTCGGCGGATAGTCGGCGGGGACGTTGTATTGCGGGCAGTATTTCAGCAGCTCGTCACGCTGGGCGTACGGATCGAGCCCGGCGACTTCTTTGGGCCATAGGCCGTTCTGGCGGCAGTACAAGTAAAACGGCCAGCGGTCGCGTTGCGGGTGCGAGACCAGCTTTTGGCCGGCGGCCTTCGCGGCGGCCTCGGCAGTGACCAGGGGTTGCCGGCAGTAGAACGGATCGGGTTTGGCGTACCACTCGGCCGCGAGGTCGCCGTACCCGTAGAACGACACCAGGGCACGGGGGCGAGGCAGCACTCGCGTGCCGGCGGCCAGCGTGAGGTATCCTCCAGCCGAATGCCCGACGACGGCCAGCCGGGACGCGTCCACGCCCAAGTCGGCCTGCCGGTGATGAATCCATCGGAAGGCGTCGTCGACGTCTTCCAGGATGTCCGGCACCTTTGCCTGCGGCGCGAGGCGGTAATCGAAGGCGACAACGGCATAGCCGGCCGCCAGGTATCGGTCCAGATGCTGAAGCCCAACTTCCTGCCGCGAGCCGGCGATCAGCGCCCCGCCGTGAATGTACACCACCGCGGGCACTGGCCCGTCGGCACCGGGCGGCCGATACAGGTCCGCGCGAATGTTGCAACCCGGAACCTTCTTGTAGATGAACGTTTTCGGTTGTGCGTCCATGTAATTCCTATTTCGTCGAAACGCAGCCTGATCTGTACGCAGGTTTATCGCCGAAGATCATACCAAATCCCCCGGCCGCGCGTAGGGGCCGGGTGAGAGCCTTGGTGAAAATTCGCCTTGCGGCAATATTACCGACCCCTGGAGGGCAGACCCTCCTTTGCGAGCGGAGCTGAGTCTGCGCGGGGAAGAATATGCAATCCTAGTTGGACGTCGATGTTAGAAACTTTTCGGCCAAGCGGTGGTTATCTTGATCGACCTGGGCTTGCATTTTGGCGCTGTCCAGGCTGGCTTGATCGATCTTGCCGTTTCCGTACGCCTCACTGCACTTGGCATTCCAGTAGTAGGTGGAGGC
Organism: uncultured Planctomycetaceae bacterium; assembly: GCA_964646065.1. GTDB lineage: Bacteria > Planctomycetota > Phycisphaerae > SM23-33 > SM23-33 > CAZYDC01. The sequence continues at coordinate 6,090 of CAZYDC010000281.1, forward strand.
AAGGCCGGTGATCCCCGCTCCGACGGCCATGAAAACTATTGCGAACAGAATCTTTTTCAGGCGGGATGGTTTGCCGCTGTTCGTCGCGTCGTTTGTGTTGTGCATCTTGTACTCCTTCGGGCAGCCTCAAAATCAACTTCGCAGGCTATCCATAATCAACAGACGCACGAGGAGGCCAAATAGTTGCAAAAATCCTGGAAAATTATCGGTGGCATGGCGACGTTGTTTGTCGCCATGCGATGTCCGCACGCCTTGGACATGGCGACAAACAACGTCGCCATGCCACCCTATCGCAGCACGTACCGGCAGCCCTCAATGGCGATGCCGTCCGTGCGCGGCAGATGATAAAGGAAGTGAATCGAGTCGAGGTCCACGTAGTCGAACGCGCCCGAGCCGGCGGCCAGGCGAATCCCCGCCGACAGGCCGACCATGGTTTCGGTCATGCAGCCGATCATGAGCTTCAGCCCGGCCTGCCGCGCCAGTTGAATGATGGCGGCCGATTCGGCCAGGCCGCTCTTGGCAATCTTGACGTTCACGCCGTCGCCCAGGTCGCTGTCAATCGCGCGGCGGCAATCTTCGCCGCAGAACACCGTTTCGTCCAGGACCACCGGCGCCCGGCCGACGCCGCGAATCCGCCGCAGCCCCGCGAAGTCATCCTTGCGCAGCGGCTGCTCAAAAAGCTCGATCTCCATGCGGGCCTTTTCCAAGGCCAGGATCATTTTCGCATAACTTGCCGACGTGTAACCCTGGTTGCCGTCGAGGCGGATAACGAAATGCGGCAGGGCGGCATGAAGGATTTCCCTGGCGGCATTGAGGAAGGCCATGTCCTGATCGATGCGCCCGCTGACTTTGATTTTGTATGTGGTGAAACCGTTGGGCGTGATCCGGCGCAACCA
>CAZYDC010000282.1:0-6965 GCA_964646065.1 uncultured Planctomycetaceae bacterium
CCGGCCTGCCGGCCCCAAGGCTCGTCACGACGGGGGCGTGAACGGTTACCAAAAATCCATGAATGTGTTGTCCCAAAGGTGATCACTTCAAAATAGTTCCAACCCGCTCCCAGCGGATTCGATTCGGCCGGGCCTCTTTGTCGGGATCCTTGCCTTCTCTTCGGAGCAGGATCGTCTCGTGCAGGTCCAGCGGCTGCTCGACGGAGGCGTAGACGATCACGGCCAGCCCGACGACGGCCTGCACATCGACAAAGCCGTAGTGGCGGCTGTCCACGCTATAGTCGCGATTGTCGCCCAGCAGGAAGAGCTTGCCCGGCGGCACGGTGCAGGGGCATTGCAAAGGCGTCATGCCGGCGATTCTATAGGGCATCGAGGGGCACAGGCCGGCGGCGGCGCCGTTGACATAGACCAGGCCTTTCCGCACCTCGATCCGGTCTCCGGCGACGGCGACGATTCGCTTGACGTGCGCTGTCTTGGATTCAAAGGGCGGAAAGAACGCGACAATTTCGCCTCTATGAAAACCGCGAAAACGGCCTGTGATTTTGTCCGCAAGGAAGTTGTCGCCCGGCAGGATCGTCGGCGACATGCTGCCGGTGGGAACGAAGAACGCATCGACGGCCACGGCGCGAATGCCAAACAGCAGGCCGGCAACCAGGACCGTGCCGAGGAGGAAACATCCAACTGCCCGCAAATATGTCGCCCGAAGCCGCCATCGCAGGAGCAAGGAGACCACAAAAAGGTACGATACGCACAGCATGATGTTGAGTTCGCGACCCGCGGGGAATATCAGAAGAAGGAAGGCCGCCCAGACGATCGTGATCGTGACAAGGAGGAAGAAAACCCCATAGGCCCTGCTGAATGTCAGGTCCTTGACCCGCACGATCCGGGCTGAGCAATAAAGAATCGTCGGGCCGACGATGAAGCCCGCCAGGGCCAGGATGACGACAATCAATGCGAGCATAATCGAGATAAGCCAGACGCTGTCTGGCTTTTTCCTTGCCGGCCAAATCGCGCGGATGGCATCTACGCAATTGACCGAGCGGTTTTTTTCCTAAATTCGCCGGGCTCTGTTTCGGTTCCTGCTATTTTTGAGTCCGCGCGGGTGGTATTATGTGCTCACTACGAACGAATCACAAGGATTGGGAACACGCACATGGACGGCTTTGTTCATCTTCACGTACACTCGCACTACTCGCTGCTGGACGGGGCGATTCGCATCAAGGACCTGGTCAAGACGGCCAAGGCACAGGGTTCGCCGGCCGTCGCGCTGACCGACCACGGCAACATGTTCGGGGCCGTCGAGTTCTACAACGCCGCGAAGGAGGAGGGCATCCGCCCGATCCTGGGCCTGGAGGCCTACATCTCGCCCACCACGCGGCAGGACCGCTCGATGGGCAACCCCACGACGGCCTCGTATCACATGATCCTGCTGGCCGCCAGCGAGGTCGGCTGGCAGAACCTGCTGAAGCTCTCGTCGCGTTCGTTCCTGGAGGGCTTCTACTACAAGCCGCGAATCGACCGCGAATTGCTGGGGCAATTCAGCGAAGGCCTGATCTGCACGACCGCCTGCCTGGGCGGCGAGGTGCCCTCGGCCTTCCTGTGCAACCAGCCCGACCGGGCCCGCAAGATCGCGGGCGAATACCTCGACATTTTCGGCAAGGACCGGTTCTTCATCGAGGTGCAGAACCAGGGCATCGCCGACCAGAACGCGGTGAATCCGCACCTGGTCAAGCTGGCCGGCGAGCTGGGCGTGCGCATCGTGGGCACCAACGACGTGCATTTCCTCCGCCGCCAGGACAAGCCCGCGCACGAAGTGCTCACGTGCATCTCCACCGGTAAAACGCTCGCCGAGGGCGGCGCGCTGCAATACCCGCCCGAGATCTACCTCAAGGACATGGCCGAGATGCGGACCGCGCTGGCCGACCTGCCCGGCGCCGCCGACAACACGCTGGCCATCGCCGAGATGTGCGACGTCAAACTGCACTTCAAAAAGCACCTGCCCGTCTTCGAGATTCCCGGCGGCCTGACGGCCAAGGAGTACTTGACGCGGATCGGGTTCGAGGCCTTGAACAAGCGTTTTGGCGGCAGCCCGCCCGAAGAGTACCGCGCGCGGCTCGCCCGCGAGATCGACGTCATCGACGGCAAGGGTTATTGCGGATACCTGCTGATCGTTCACGATTTCGTCCAGTTCGCCAAGAAGAGCGGCATTCCGATCGGCGCCCGCGGTAGCGGCTGTGCCACGCTGCTGGGCTACGTGCTGGACATCGTCTGCTGCGACCCGATCCGCTACGGCCTGCTCTTCGAGCGATGGACCGACCCGCAGCGAACCGAGGACCCCGACTTCGACATCGACATCTGCCAGGAGGGCCGCGGCAAGGTCATTCAGTATGTTCGCGAGAAGTACGGCCACGTCGCGCAGATCATCACCTACGGAACGCTCAAGCCCAAGGCCGTCATCCGCGACGTCGGCCGCGTCATGGACATCCCGCTGATCGAGGTGGACGCCATCGCCAAGAAGGTGCCCGACGAGCTGAAAATGACGCTCGACAAGGCGCTGGAAAAGGATGCGGATTTCAAGAGCCAGTACGATTCCGATCCGCGCGTGCATGACCTGATCGAGTACGGTAAAACGCTCGAAGGCCTGGCCCGCCACGCGGGCGTTCACGCCGCCGGCGTGATCGTCGCCGACGAACCGCTGGAGAACATCGTCCCGCTCTGCAAGCAGGCCGACAGCGAAGATTCCATCACCCAGTGGGACGGACCGACCTGCGAGAAGGTCGGCCTGATGAAGATGGACTTCCTGGGCCTGCGGACGCTGACGATCATCCAGCGCGCCCGCGACCTGGTCCGCGCACGTAGCACGGGCATCTTGCCCGTGTCCGAATGTGGCGCGGGCGTCTCGCCCGCGTGTGCCGAGGGCATCCTGCCCTCGTCTTCGCAGTTTTCTGCCGTTTCTCCTTTGACACAGCAACAGCAAGAAACAGGCGCGGATAACAAGGAAACAACAACAAAAGCAACAGCAAGAAACGGGAAAGACGCAGGCGAGACGCCTGCGGCACACGCGGACAAGATGTCCGCGACACACGAGGGCGGGACGCCCTCGACACTTGACATCGATCCCGAGGCGCTGCCGTTGGACGACGACGCGACGTACGAGCTTTTCCGGCGCGGCCAGACCGACGGCGTGTTCCAGTTTGAATCCGACGGCATGAAGGGCGTGCTGGGGCAGATGAAGCCCACGCGAATCGAGGACCTCATCGCCGCCAACGCCATGTACCGCCCCGGGCCGATGGAACTCATCCCGGCCTACTGCGCGCGAAAGAACGGCCGCGAGGAGGTCCCCAGCGTCCATCCGCTGGTGGACGACATTTTGGCCGAGACCTACGGCATCATGTGTTACCAGGAACAGGTGATGCAGGTGCTCAACCGCCTGGGCAAGCTCACGCTCAACCGGGCGCTGACGCTCATCAAGGCCATTTCCAAGAAGAAGGCCAAGCAGATCGACGAGGAGCGGCCTAATTTTGTCGCCGGCGCGGGGGAAAACGGCATCAGCAAGGACGAGGCCGAGCGGCTGTTCGAGTTGATTCATAAATTCGCCGGTTACGGTTTCAACAAGGCGCACTCGACCAGGTACGCGATCATCGCCTACCAGACGGCGTGGTTTAAGGTGCATTATCCGCGCGAGTTCCTGGCCGCGACGATGACGTTCGAATGCTCCGACACGGACAAGATCGTGCAGTACATGGCCGAGGCGGGTCGGATGGGCATCAAGATCGCCCCGCCGGACGTCAACCTGTGCGACCGCGATTTCGCGGTGGACGGCGAGCGGGTGCGGTTCGGCCTGGCCGCCGTCAAGGGCGTGGGCACGCGGGCGGTCGAGGCCATTTCCGAGGCGCGGCGCGAGGCCGGCAAGTTCACCGACCTGTACCACTTCTGCAAATTCGCCGACCTGCACGCGGTCAACCGGGCCACCATCGAGGCCCTCATCAAGTGCGGCGCGTTCGACGCCCTGGGCGCCACCCGCGTGCAGATGCTGGCCGCACTGGACCACGCCATCGAAATGGGCCAGTCCGCCGCGCAGGACCGCCGCAGCGGGCAGATGAGCATCTTCGAGGGCCTGGGCGGCTCGCCGGCCGACAACCAACCGAAATTCCCCAAGGTCGAACCCTGGTCCGAAAGCCAGCTCCTTGCCGCCGAAAAGGAGACGCTGGGCTTCTACGTGACCTCGCACCCGCTGGTGCGTTACGGCCGCGAGCTGACCATGCTCTCCACGCCCGGCGGGGCCAACCTGGCCCACCTGGACCAGTTCGCCGACGGCACGCGCGTGATGATCGGCTGCTCCGTCGCTTCGATCCGCCCGACCGTCACGAAAAACGGTCGCTCCGCCGGCAAGAAAATGGCCATGCTCACGCTGGAGGACCTCTTCGGCAAGTCCGACGCGGTGGTCTTTTCGGAGACCTACGAGAAGATCGGCCTGCTGCTGGCGCCCGACGCAATTCTTTTTGTCAGCGGCAGCATCGACCGCCGCCGCGAGAAGCCCAGCATCATCGTGGACGACGTGATCCCCATCGACCAGGCCCTGGAGCAGCTCACCTTCGCGATCAAGCTGGCCATTCCCACCTGCGGGCCCGGCAGCGAATTTCTCCGCCGCCTGCAAGACGTGCTCACCCGCCACGCCGGCGGAAACTGCATGATCGTGCTCGAAATGGCCCCCACCTTGCGAAGCGACGTCAAGTGCATGATCCGCCCCGACCGCAAGTGGTACCTCAAGCCCAGCCGCAAGCTGATGGACGAACTGCTGGGCCTCTTAGGCGAGGAAAACCTGACCCTCCGCGCCAAGGAATTGCCCCCGCCCAGCCGCCGCAACCAGTGGAAGGGCAACGGCGGCGCCGCGCGAGGCCAAAACGGCGTAGCGTCCGAGGCCGTGACGAGATTCAACTGATTCAATGGTGGCATGGCGACGTTGTTTGTCGCCATGCGGCTTTAAATACGGCGTTGCATGGAACCTGACTCATTCAAAAGAGGTAGGACAAAATGCCGACGAAAAAGTTCGACACGATCTGGAAAGCCGAGCCGCACACAATAGCGAAAATCAACTTGCTCCGGGCTTATCTGAAAGCGTGGCTTTCCATTCTTGGAACTAATCGCAGAGGAGAGCAGATACTATACGTGGACGGATTCGCCGGACCCGGTGAGTACACGAACTATCCGACCGGATCACCCATCGCGGCAATTGAGGCGGCGAACTCTGTCCTGACAACACACGCCGGTAGGTGGATCGCTGGCAACGTACATTGTGCCTTTATCGATACCGACCGCAAACTGATTGATCATCTGACCCGGAAGGTTGCAGAAACCACCAAGCATGAGCGAGTTCATACATACATTCACGCTGTCCCCTTCGTTGAAGGGATTTCATTGGTCAAGAAAGAAGTACCCGGACCGTTCACACTTCGCCACCCGCTATTCGTGTTTGTCGATCCATTCGGAGCTACGGGGTTTCCATTTCAGGTCATGCAAGAGATTCTGGGCAGCCCATGTTCTGAGGTGCTTATTAACCTAGACGCGGACGGGATCGACCGCATATTCAGCGCGGGCGATGCTGCATCGCGGGACAAGCACTTGACAGACCTCTTCGGCAGCGATTGCTGGCGAACCGAACTGGACCTTCAAGGTTCGTCACTGGACCGGTGCAAGAGCATCCTTACCCTGTACAAGCGCCGGCTCAGGACGATTCCTGGCGTCCGGTACGTTTTTGCTTTTGAGATGCGAAGCCGGGCGGCGACTATTAACTATTACCTAGTTTTCGCCAGCCAACACCCACTTGGCTTGGAAAAGATGAAGGAAGCGATGCGTTCCTTTGATCAGAAGGGGGATTTCTCTTTTTGCGATGCCAACGTTGGCCAAATGCTAATGTTTCCAAAGGACCCCGAGGAAGAAGCCAAGGAGTATGCGGAGAAGATGTTTGAGTTATTTAAGGGTCGACGTTTATTATATCAAGAATTGGTAGACTACGTGTTGAATGAGACTATTCCGTACCAAAATCCCAAGAGGGTACTCAAGTTCTTGAAAGACCAAGGCTTGATTGCTGAAGTGGAGACGAAGCCTGGCACCATCCGGCGCAAAGGGTCCTTTGACGAAAAGGCCGTTATTGCTGTTACCTTTGTGGCACAAAAGCCACTGTTGTTTTGAGCGCTAGAAAGGCAGGCGTCTAATGCCCAAGGAAAGCAAGATTGAGTGGACGGATTTCACATGGAACCCGGTAACGGGTTGCACGAAGGTGAGCGATGGGTGCAGCAATTGTTACGCGGAAAGGATGGCTCACAGGCTCCAAGCTATGGGAGCCCCACGGTATGCTGGCGGATTCCGCGTTGCAATGCACGAAGACCTTGTGGGGTTGCCCCGCACGTTGCGAAACCCTCGCCTGATTTTTGTGAACTCTATGAGCGACCTTTTCCACGAGCAAGTCGGCATCGACTTCATCCGAGAAATCTTTGCAACGATGGAGGCTTGTCCGCAGCACACATTTCAAGTTTTGACGAAACGTAGTCACCGGCTCCGTGAGCTGGCTTCGGAACTTCCATGGCCAGACAACGTTTGGATGGGCGTGACCGTCGAGAACGCACAGACGATTAACCGCATCGCGGACCTTCAAAAGGTGCCTGCTCGGGTACGGTTCTTATCGTTGGAACCGTTGCTCGGCCCACTGGAAAACGTGCCGCTTGAAGGAATCGATTGGGTGATTGTCGGCGGCGAATCGGGTCCTGGTGCGCGACCGATGACTAAGGCGTGGGTAGAATCGATTCGTCGCCAGTGCCGGCAAAACGACGTGCCTTTCTTCTTCAAGCAATGGGGCGGGACGAATAAGAAGAAAGCAGGCCGTTTGCTGGAAGGTCGCACGTGGGACCAAATGCCCGAGGTTCTCACCCATCTTTCCGCATGAAACTGGACTTCGTGAGCGAACG